>JAGAKC010000348.1 GCA_017848155.1 Oscillospiraceae bacterium
CGAGCCTGTCACAAGGTTGCTGTAGATGAACTTCTGAAGCGCCAGGAAAATGATCAGCGAGGGGATTATACATATGATGATACCCGCAAAGATTATCTCCCAATATGCGCCGTAGGGGCCGATGAATCGGTACAGCGCCGTGGAAACTACCGCAAGATTCTTGCTTGGCATGTAGAGGTTTGCGGTGTAGAAATCGTTGTAGATACCAACGAACTTTATTATCAGTACCGTAGCTATCGCAGGGCGCAGCATGGGCAGGATTATGCTCCAGTACACACGGGGATAGCTTGCACCGTCAAGTATCGCACTCTCGTCCAGCGATACCGAGATGTTGTTAAGGAACTGGATAAATATAGTTATGGAGATGATATCAGTACCTATGTACAGGATACAGGGCGCCCAGATGGTGTTATAAAGACCCATAGCGTTTACGATCTGGAAAACCGTTACCTGCATGGAGATATTGGGAAGCAGCGACGCAAACAGGAACACTGCCTTTACAAAGCGTGTAAAGAGCATTCCGAAGCGCTGCAATACAAATGCGGTCATGGTTCCCGTTACTATAGTACCGACGCAGGACACCACAAGGATAAGTCCCGTATTGGCAAGACCGAGCAGCACATCGCCGTCAACGAATGCGGTTACAAAGTTTTGAAACTGCGGCTCAGCAGGAAACTGGAAAACATTCGTCGTTATGTACTCGTCATGAGTCTTGAACGCACCGACAAGCACTACTGCCAGCGGAATGATGACCATCAGGCACGCAAGCGTCAGAAAGAGGTACGTCAGCACCTTGAAAAGTATCTTGACCGCTCTGGGAGTTTCCTTGAAGCGGTAGTTCTTCAGGTCAAAGCCTGTTTTTTCAGCTGCCAAAGTACGTCACTTCCTTTCCCTGAAGCAGAGCTTCTGTATGCCCGTGACGATTAGGATTATCGCCAGCAGCACTATCGCCATCGCCGAGGCAAGTCCCACCTTCTGGTACTGGAACGCCGTTTCTATCGTCTTGATAACGAACGTGTTCGTGCCCGAGCGTCCGCCCGTAATGATATAAGGTATCTCGAATACCGATGCAGAGCCTTTTATCGCAAGGATAAGCTGTAATGCAATGATAGGTCTGATACTCGGGAATATGATGTACCAGAATCTCTGCCATGCATTCGCACCGTCAAGGTCGGCCGCCTCATATATCTCGGGAGAGATAGACTGTATCGCACCGATGAACATGATGATGTCAAAGCCTATGTAACGCCATATGGAAACGAACATAAGGCAGAAGTTTACGATATTCGGGTCGGACAGCCATTTTACAGGATCGCCGCCGAACAGCTGTATGATACTGTTTAAGGTACCCTCGGTGTTGGTGATGCCGTCGCCCTTCTGGAAGAAGCGGCGGAAGATGAGCGATACCGCAACGCCGTTCATAAGGTACGGGAAGAACATCACGCCCTTGAACATGTTTGCGAACTTTATCTTGGAGCACAGCAGCGTTGCCACGAACAGCGCCAGCGACAGCTGTATAAACGAGCCAAGGAGGTAGTACAAGCTGTTGCCGAAGGTCATAAGATAGCTTCCGTCGGTAAACAGCCTTACGTAGTTGTCAAAGCCCACCCATTCGACTGAAACACCAAGCTGATCACGCTTCTGGAAGCTGTATATGATCATATTCACGGCAGGGATGAGCGTAAAAAGTATGAGCAGCGCAAGGGGTATCAGCAGGAACAGCACAGTTATCATGTACTTCTGACCTGTATAGCCTTTCAGCCATTCCACAAGCGTTCTCTTTTTTGCAGCCGTTTTCGCCATAGGTACCGATCCTTTCTGATTGGAATTATGCCCTAACGCGAGAACGGGAAGGCTCTACCTTCCCGAACCGCTTATTAGAGAGAAACTATGAAAGTGATGATCAGCCGTTATTGGAGAGGTATGCCTCAAGCTCTGCGTTTGCATCTCTTGTAGCATTCCACTTAGCGTTAGCGTCAGCGAGGATGGAAGCGACCTTATCCTTGCTCTCGCCTGCAAAAGCAGCCTCAGCGATCTGGATCTTGAAGTTAGCAGCGTCGCCCTGCCATGTGCCGACCTCGGAGTCGTTGTTGATAGCGTCCCAAACGCCTACAAGACCATCGGGAGCAGTTTCTGTTACGAACAGCTCGCAGTCAGCGAAAGCGTCGAGGTAGTCAGGCATTGCGGAGCCCTTAAGTGTGCATACGGAGCCTTCCTTCTGTGCGAAGCCGGACTCTTCAACGAACCATGTGATGTACTTCTTGCCAAGCTCCTTGATCTCAGCGGACTTGTTCTTGTTTACGCCGAGGCAGTAGTCGTTAGCGGACTCTGCATACTGCTTGCCGTTTACGTTGAAGGGAGCGGGCATGTAGCCAACGTCATCGGGGTTCTCGCCTGCTTCCTTGAACTGTGCAACAGCCCAGGAGCCCATTACCATCGTAGCGATCTTGCCTTCGTTGATAGCCTTCTTGCAGCCTTCCCAGTCAGTTGTCATGGGGTCTTCCTCGATGAGTGTGGGATCGCTGAAGATATCGAACATCAGCTCGTATACCTCGTAGTAAGCGTCGCCGTCAATGAACAGATCTCTCTTGGATGTGAGGATGTCGTTCTCATAAGAGGAGCTGCCGGATGCGGAGTTTACGAGAGCTGCCCACTGAACCAGTGTCCAGCTTGCGTCAGCGTAGTTTGTGTAGTAGGGGATAGCGTCTGTGTTCTGCTCGATGAGCTTCAGAGCAGCAAGGAACTCCTCGGGAGTCTTGGGAAGCTCTGTAACGCCGGCCTCAGCCCAGATGCGCTTGTTGTAGCAGATACCGCCGGAAACGTTGCCCCAGATAGGCAGACCGTATACCTGGTTATCGTACATCTTAGCGTTTACCCAGTTGTACTTCTGGCTCATCTCGTCATATGTACCGAGGGGCTCGAAGAAGTTACCGAGGTCGGAGAGCTTTACTGTGCCGGGGATCATCAGAACATCGCCGTACTCAGTTGTGTTCATCATTGTGGAAACGTCAGTTTCGTAATCTGTGTAGCCCTGATACTCAACAACACAGTTGTTAGCCTTCTCAAAAGCCTCTGTAACAGCGTCGAGAGAACCGTCCTCTACACGGTCTGTACGGCATGTGAGCACCTTAAGTGTGAGCTTCTCACCTGTTGCTGCGGAAGAACCGTCACTGCCGCTTGTGTTATTGCCTGCGCAGCCTGTTGCACCGATCATTGTTGCCGCTGCCAGGATACCTGCCATGATCTTTCTGAATCTCATTGAAATTACCTCCTGTGTAATCATTTGTTGTCGTGTTCAAGCAAGCTTAAGTTTAAAATCAGTTAATCGCCTGCTTAATCTAGTTAATATTATACACATTTTTAACCTAATGTCAATACATGATGTTCAAATTTATAAACAATTATAAATGGAGTATTGTTACTTTAGCGCTTTTTGCACAACGATTATGCACATTCCGAGGTGTTTTTTAAGTAAATTAGGCATTTTAACATTAAAAAAATGAACATTTACCGCAGACGCTCCACATCAGAAAACAGAAAAAAGGCAGTACCGCTGTTACGCAATACTGCCCTTTCTGTTAGGTTAATTATAACTTATGCGATAGCGTCTGCCTCGCCGCCGTCAACGGGAGCGTCCTCGCCCTCAACGGGAGCGGAAGCGTCCATGTCATACTCAGCAGGAAGCTCGGCAGCAGGTGTGTTCATCATAGCGTCTGCACAATCCTGACCCTTCTCGTTTACGATAAGGTAGAGGTAGCCGCTGTCTGTCTTGCCGGAAACCATACCTGCAACTACAGGCTCGTTTGTGGGGTAGAATGCGCCATTCTCCTCAACAACTGTCTTACGGTTGTTGATAGCCTCCTCAAGAGCTGCCTCCTGACCCTCAACAGGCTTTGCGATGATGATCTCGGTGATGTGTGCGCTCATAGCGGGCATAGCG
>JAGAKC010000037.1 GCA_017848155.1 Oscillospiraceae bacterium
GTGATCACTATTCCGATCGTGGAGTGCTCTGTTATCACCTTGCGGGTACCGACCTCCGCCGCCATGTTGAAAGGTATCTCCTCATCAAACCATGGTGTCATGACCATGCGTGGAGCTTCGTTTTCGATATAGCCAATAGCGCTGGGTACTATGTAGCCTACGCAGTCTATGAGCCTCACATTCATTGATACTGCGTCCTCGATGGTGACTGATACAGCCTCCTCGGGAACGAATTTCGGCTCTGTTGTCATTATCGTTTTTCCTGCCGAGGATTGCGGAAGCTCGTCGTTTGCACGCTCTTTTCTGTAATCATCGGTTATGTTAGGAATAACGAGCGAGTTCATGAATCTGCTGATAAAGGTGGATTTTCCCGAGCGCACAGGCCCTACGATGCCGAGGTAGATATTTCCTCCTGTGCGGCGTGCGATATCCGAATAGATGGAATTGCTCATGTGTTTTCTCCTTGTTGAACTATATTGCAGGAATGAGTATCATGCCTGACAGCGGTGCGTCCTTATCCTGTATGTCATTTTCTGCCATGACAGCGTCCACTGATGCGCTGTAGCGCTTAGCGATATCCCAGCAGCTTTCTGTTGAATCCGCAAAATATATTCGAAGCGCATAGGTGCTGTCATGTTCCTTCGGCTTGTCGGTAAGCAGTGATACCTGTTCGACCATTGTCATCGACTGAGTGTCGCATATGGAAGCCGTAACGTTCAGCTTTGCGTCAAGCTCGATCTCTCCGCCCGTGCGTATCGAGCAGTCAGTGTCAACGCATGAGATGCTGACTGCGACACTGCTTTCCGAAGATCCGACATCGCAGTGTATCTCCTGCTCAAAGCTCTCCTGCTTTTCGATAAAGCAGGGGTTGCCGTCTGCTGTCTTGGCAAGTATCTGGTAGCAGATCTGACCCGTTACCGAGATATCTCCATCCTTTAGAGGCGTGCATGATACGTTGAACGTATCGCTGCTGCAATCAAGAATGGCCTCGATCTCGCCGTTTTCGCAAGTTGCTGTCGATCTTATCGTCAGCTGCTTTTCAAGCTCTGTGCAGTGCTTTGCAGCCTTTACCTGCTTTATGCTCTGTTCGGTCTCGTATTCGGTGGAGAATACATCGGTCGGAATGTGTACTGTCCCGTCCTTGCGGCAGCACAGCCTGCATACCGTCTGCATTGTGCAGGATAGTATTCCGCTTTCAGGTGAGCTGGTCAGATCGCAGCTAAGTATATCAAGCTCTGCGGTACAGCTGAACGAATCATCCACTCCCTCAAGGTCGATTATCTGACTTACAGGAATATCAGCTGTCATTCTTTCGATCTCACGGCAGCCCTGTTCATCAGGGGAGTACACTCCGTATGCTGCGTTTATCGTAATGAATCCCTTTACAACAGCCTTGTCTGCGATGAGCCTTACCTCGTTTACCTTAGGAATGGTGCAGCTTCTGATGATATAGGCGATGCCCTTAGCACCTGTTTCGATCTCCTCACGGACGGAAAACTGCTTTTCGCAGCCAAGCTCTCTTGTGCAGCAGCTTACTTCCTCTGACTTCATCTGTATCTCCTGCGGAAGTACGGGGATATCACATGTGTTGGTGCAGGAGATGCGAACCTTTGTGCTGACTGCGCCACGGATATCCACACGTCTGCCGCTGACCGCACGACAGTTACAGTAATCAGCTCTCGGGAGCAGCTTTATCGACAGCCGTCCTGCTGGATTGCAGCTGTTTCTGCCGATGTCTATTGACTTTGAATAGGTATAGCGCTGCTCGATACAGTGCACGGCGGTGCTGTCCTCTGCAAGATACAGCACCTTGATATCCACGCTGCCGTCAAAGCTGAGCTTTGAATCTCCCACCATACTATACGAGTGTATCTTCGGCGTAAGCCTGCACTTCAGTATCTTGAAGATCTCGGGATAGTAGTCGGGGAGAACATAGTCAAGCTCCACGCCCTGTTCTGTCTGCCCGTCAAACACGATCTCGTTCAGACATATCGTGTTTTCACTGGTGCGTAATTCTTCCATTAATGTATTCCTCCTTCAGGTCTTGATACGGGGTTATGTCCGTATGGCTTTTCAATGCAATATATGCTTGTATGGAATGTAATATGAGCATTTGAAAAATATTTTCGGACTTGCAGAAAAATCGCCAAAAAGTGTTTGAAATTCTTTGCAGGATGTGCTATAATATAAAGTGGATGATTATTGTGGACTATTAGCCCGTTCATGAATAGACAAGCCGCTTTCTGAAATAATATAGAATATATATTTCAGAAAGGGTGATATTTATCAGCGAGGAACACAATAACGATCTCGAAGAGGAGCAGGGCAGACAGGATGACAACGGCATAATCGCTTCCATGAACGGTCGGCACAATATCCATTGCCTGACCATTATCGGTCAGATAGAGGGGCATTATATCCTGCCGCCGCAGAACAAGACGACAAAGTATGAGCATATCATACCTGCGTTGGTGGCGATAGAGCAGGACAGGACCATTGAAGGACTTCTGATCGTGCTTAATACCGTCGGCGGCGATGTGGAAGCAGGTCTTGCCATATCCGAGCTTATTGCAGGATTGTCAAAGCCTACCGTGTCTATAGTTGTCGGGGGCGGTCATTCCATCGGAGTTCCTCTTGCGGTAAGCGCAAGGGTCAGCTATATCGTACCGTCCGCAACCATGACCATCCATCCTGTACGTATGAACGGCATGGTGCTCGGAGTTCCGCAGACGATGTCCTATTTTGAGAAGATGCAGGACAGGATAACGAAATTCGTTACCGATAACAGTAAGATATCTCACAAGCGCTTCCGTGAGCTTATGATGGAAAAGGATGAGCTTGTGATGGACGTGGGTACGGTAGTGAACGGAGAAACTGCTGTAAAAGAGGGTCTTATCGACCGTCTTGGCGGTCTGTCCGAGGCGGTGGAGTGCCTGTATGAGCTTATCGAGGAGAGTGGAGATCGTCCGCAGGCTCCGAAAAAGCGGGGCAGACCTGCGAAGAAGAGCGTATCGGCGAAGAAGGCAGCTGTCCCGACTCGTCACAGAGCCGAGCGTGCGGCATCAGCTGTTTCAAAGCTCAATGCGGCAGACTGGAGCGGCGAGCGATGATCCACAGTATCATAAGTATCGAGGATATATTTTACAATGATGTCGGCCAGGATGCCGAATACAGAAGGGTATCGGGCGGATATGCGGAATATGTAACGATAAACGGCAGGAAGCGGATGCGCAGACTTGTGTCTACCGATCCTTCGGAGTATCTCAAGGCGGAGAATCAGCCGTACAGCTCATGAATGAAATTGAGGGAAAGATACAGCTTTCCCTTGATGATACATAAATAAAAAGGGGAAAAATATGGATTACATAACGGTGATTATTCAGGCAGTGGTACAGGGACTTACGGAGTTTCTGCCTGTGTCAAGCTCGGGACATCTGTCGGTGCTCCAGCATATTACAGGTGTTGACGGCGAGGCTGCACTTATTCTTTCGATGGTGCTGCATCTCGGTACTCTGGTCGCAGTTTTTGCGGCATTCTGGAGTACCATATGGGGAATGATAAAGGAATTCTTCCTGACGATAAGGGACATTTTTACAGGTCGTTTCAGATGGAAGGAAATGAACAGCAACCGCAGGATGATGTTCATGGTGATCTTTGCAACTGCGATACTTGTTCCCGTGTATCTCTTCGAGGAGTTTTTCACAGGCAGACAGGGCGACGGCGACATCGTATTCGAGGGCGTAGCGTTTATGTTTACTGCGATGCTGCTCTTCCTGTCGGACAGATGCACGAACGGAAAGAAGCAGGGCGAGGACATGAAGGTGCGTGACGGTATCACAGTGGGACTTTTCCAGTGCGTTGCACTGTTCCCCGGTGTATCAAGGTCAGGCTCCACAACAGCTGCGGGATTGTTCTGCGGACTTGATAAGCAGACAGCGGTAACATTCGCTTTCATACTGGGAATACCTGCTATACTTGGCGGCTGTGTGCTGGAGCTTGGTGATGCGCTTCAGAGTGATATGCAGCTCGACTGGGTTGCTCTCGGATTGGGA
>JAGAKC010000349.1 GCA_017848155.1 Oscillospiraceae bacterium
AGTGGGACTGTAAAAATTAAAATTATCCATATCCATATCCTTTCCAAAGCATGAAAGCTCATTAAAAAAATCACAATAAAAGTATAGCATTTCCTTAAAAGATGTGATATAATATAATCTATAAAAAAATAGTACAAATCTATCCTCGGAGGTGGACATGCACTACCTGTTTGAATCGGGCGACGTACTCAACTCGCCGATAGAATGCTTCCTGTACAATCCTGCACAGGCTCCGTTTCCCGTAAAGCCGCACTGGCACTACTTCATGGAGATAATCTACATCACAGAGGGCAGTGCTGAGATACACTCCGACGGCAGCAGGCATCTGCTGTACGAGGGAGATATGATAATCCTGCACCCGAAGGCAGTGCACGGTATCTATGCCGCCGACGGAAATCCGCTGAGGTATGCGGTGCTGAAATTCGATATAAACAAGCTGACCATAACCTCGTCCTATGCGCCGAAGCTGCGCAGTATCTTCCGCTGCGCCGAAAAGCGTGGTGCGGATATAGTGCTGCCGTCAGGCTTCACCGCAGCCGTCAATGCGGAAAAGCTGTTTTCGGACTGCATAAGCGAGGTGGGCAGCAACCGCTACGGCTTCGACATCATCATCAAGACACGTGTGTACGAGCTGCTTATCCAGGTGATACGCTACTGGCAGGAGCGTGGCTTCTCCATCGACAGCGAGGCTTTCGCCGAGGACGACCGCTACGATATCTACAACATTACCGAGTACATTGACGCACACTTAAGCGAGGGCATACGTGTGGAGGACATCGCGAAGCACTGCGGTATGAGCTACTCGTATTTCGCAAAGAGATTCCTTTCGGTGTACGGCAAGAGCTGCAAGGAATACATCGAAACGATGAGGCTGTACAAGGTGGAGGAGTTTCTTCTCTTCACGGATTTCGACCTCAACTACATCAGTCAGGAAACAGGCTTTTCCGATTGCAGCCACATGATAAAGAGCTTCCGCCGCAGCCGTGGCGTGACTCCGAAAAGATTCCGCACGGAAAAAGCAAGGACATCCGCAGAAAAGAGTACGATATGACAAAAACGACCACTACAGAGAGCTATTACAGAAAGATGACGGAAACTCCCGTGCCGCAGCTTATAGTGCGGCTCGGAATACCCACCACCGTTTCCATGCTGATAACCAGCATATACAACATGGCCGACACATATTTCGTCGGCACGCTGGGCGAAAGTCAGCAGGCTGCCACGGGAATACTGTTCACGCTTCAGGCTATCATACAGGCTATCTCATTCATGCTGGGACAGGGCTCGGGCACGCTGGTGTCAAAGGCGCTTGCCGACAAGAATACAAAGGAAGCGTCCGAGTACGTTTCCACCGCATTCTTCACGGGCGCTGCGGCAGGCTCGGTGCTGCTTGCCACGGGACTTATCTTCATCACACCGCTGCTGTATGCGCTAGGAAGCACTGACACGATACTCCCCTACGCACAGCAGTACGGAATGTGGGTGCTCATCGCCTGTCCGTTCATGGTATGCTCGTTCGTGCTGAACAACAATCTGAGGTACGAGGGCAAGGCTTTCTACGCAATGATAGGTCTTGTGTCGGGCGGACTTCTGAACATATTCGGCGACTGGCTGCTGATAAAGGTATTTGACATGGGCGTTTACGGCGCAGGTCTTTCCACCGCAGTTTCCCAGTTCGTCAGCTTCCTTTTCCTGCTGTACTTCCACCGCAGGATGGCACAGGGCACCATAAGCATCTCCCACATCAGCAGGCGGCTGACGGTGTACCTCACCATAATGAGGGTAGGCTTTCCTGCGCTGATAAGGCAGGGTCTGACCTCCATCTCCAACGGACTTCTGAACAACCTCACAAAGCCTTTCGGCGACGCTGCCATCGCCGCCATGAGCGTAGTAAACCGCTACTCCATGCTCGTGATGTGCGTGGGACTCGGCATAGGTCAGGGCTTTCAGCCTGTTGCGTCGTTCAACTATCAGGCGAAAAAGTACGACCGTGTCAGAAAGGGACTTCTCTTCACGATGGGCGCAGGCTTCGTGCTGGTGCTGATAATGTCGCTGCCCGGACTTCTCGTGCCAGACTTCATCGTGAGCCTTTTCCAGCAGGATCAGAAGGTGCGTGACATCGGCGGCTTTGCACTGCGCTGCTCCGCCGTGGGAGTTTTGTTCCTGCCGCTCTCCATTCCCGTCAACATGCTGTATCAGAGCATCCGCAAGGCTGCGGTGTCCTCTTTCCTCTCGCTCATGAGGTCGGGACTTATGCTGATCCCTGCGCTGCTCATAACCACCTATTTCTGGGGTCTTACGGGAATACAGATATCCCAGCCGCTCGCTGACATCGGCACAGGTCTTGTCAGCATCCCGTTTATCATCCACTTCCTTAAAAGCAACAAAGAAAAGGGGGAGGAAAATGAGGAAAAATGAGGAATGAGGAGTGAGGAATGAGGAATTTCGGTGCGCCTTCGGCGCTTATCTGAAAACGGCTTTGCCGTAACGCTGCGTGATGTATTATATCATGCATGGTCACGGCGAAGCCGTTTTTCAATATTTCGGCGAAGCCGACACATCAATTCCTAATTCCTAATTCCTCATTCCTAATTTTAGTTGAGCCTCTGTATGGGCAGGCTGCCTGTGACATGGTATTCGGTAAGGCGGTCGGCTTCGGGGTCCGGGCGGCGTATCCCTGCGGAAAAGACCGCACCGCAGTACGTCCTGAAATAGTAGCTTCCGCTCTCGGGGTACATGCAGGAGGAATACAGGGTGGATTCCTCTCTGCCGTCCTCGGTGTACACTGCGCCGTGCGGCATGGCTACGCTGTCGAGGATGTGGAAAAGCTGACATACCTGACGCAGCTCGTCCGTTTCCTTCGGGGAGTTGTGCAGCAGGAATGCGGCTCTCACAAAGCGTGACGGCGGCGAGAAATCCCCGGGAAGTCCCAGCGCTCCGAAGCCGCGTCCGAACGGCGACAGACGTATTCCGCCCCATCTTTTTGGCTCGGGATAGGCAGGCGTCAGCGACATGTACCGCCTAAGGTCGGTGAGGTGGAAGGGCAGCTCGGGACTGTTTGTAAGCACTCCTGCAGGGTCATCGTAAACACGCATCCCGACTGCGGTGCACTCCACCGCAACAGAGCCGCTCCTGTCCGCAATATGCCAATGCAGCGGAGTAAGCGGAAGCCGCTCGCTGAAAGGGATGTTCACCAGCGCAGTTTCCTTCAGCAGCGCCCGTACATCACCCAGATTACCGCACTTCCCCAGCACCCACGGTATGAACTCAAACGGGGCTATCTCACGAAGCTCCTCGTCGGGGCGGCGGTGCACCTTGTCGGGGTAGACGCTCTCGGGCAGGCTGAGTCCTGCCATGCACAGTCCCATCTCGTTCATCCCGTCTGCGTACAGCGGATAGCCGTCCGCAACCGCCGCAGTGCCTATCATCGCATAGTGCGAGGAAAGCTCCCCTGCCCGACGGAAGCTGAACGGGAAATTCCGTGGAGTGAACACCACACGTCCGTCAAAGCTGTACTCTATATCCATGTTCCGCCCGAAGCAGAAGCCGCCGTTGCTGTATGAAATACTTGTACACATATCTTCTCCTTTTTGCTGATCCTGATTTTTCATTAGCTTTTCCGTCATCCGATCATGCTATACGTGAAATAAGGGCAGCTGTTTCGGAATCCTGCACAAATTTTTTTAAACATGTTATTGCTTTTTGGCGAAAAATATGGTACAATATTATTTGGCAGACATCGGTCAGAATAAACAACAAAGGAGTATAAAGCAAATGAACGAAAAAGTACAGCGTGTCATGGACCTCATCAAGGAAAAGGATATCAGGATGGTGGACTTCAAGATGGTGGACATCAACGGTCAGTACCGTCATGTTACCATCCCCGCAGAGGATTTCAGCGAGGACGTAATGAAGAACGGTATCGGCTTTGACGCTTCAAACTACGGCTATGCCGTTGTTGAAAAGAGCGACATGGTGTTCATCCCCGACCCCGACAGTGCGGTCATCGACCCTTTCTGTGAGATACCCACTATCTCCATGGTCGGAAATGCAATGATAATCGACTATCCCGAGAACAGACCACTTGCACAGTACCCGAGAAATATCGTCGCAGCAGCTGAAAAGTATATGAAGGACTGCGGTGTTGCAGATACGATGCTGATACTGCCCGAGTTTGAGTTCTATCTTTTCGACAACGTTCTGTGGGATGTCAGCGGAAGCTCCGTAGGCTATGCCGTTGACGCTGAACAGGCTCACTGGAACAGCGGCACAGAGGGCACAGGCAACGTAGTTCCGAAGCAGAAGAACTACCACGCAACAAAGCCGTTTGACGTGTCCTATGAGATGCGCAGCGAAATGTGCATGCTGATGGAAGAAGCAGGCATCGGTATAAACTACCACCACCCCGAGGTAGGTGCGGCAGGTCAGTACGAGATCGAGCCTAAGCTGGGCGTTATGTCCAAGATGGCTGACGCTACCATGTGGATAAAGTACATCATCCACAACACCGCAAGAAAGTACGGAAAGTCTGCGACCTTCATGCCCAAGCCTGTTATGGGCGAGGCTGGAAACGGCATGCATGTACACATGCTGCTCCTGAAGGACGGTCAGCCTGTATTCTCCGATGATAACGGCTACGCTCACCTCAGCAAGGAAGCACACTGGTTCATGGGCGGTCTGCTGAAGCATATCGACAGCCTCTGCGCTATCACAAATCCCAGCACCAACTCCTTCAAGAGATTAGTGCCCGGCTTCGAGGCTCCCGTGACCGTAGGCTATGCGACCTCCAACCGCAGCGCTGTCATCCGTATACCTGCATATGCAAAGACTCCCGACCGCAGAAGATTCGAGCTGCG
>JAGAKC010000350.1 GCA_017848155.1 Oscillospiraceae bacterium
ATCCTGAACGTTCCCGACGATGATGAAAAGGCACTTGCCAATGCTGTTGTAGCTATTATTCTCAAGTGCTTCCCGTCGTTCCTGTCCATGTCATTCGGCGAGATGTGTGAGTTTTTCGGCATCAGGGATGTTATAGGAAATTCTGTAAAGACCTGTGTTGAGTCTGTTGATGTTGCTGCGCCGATGAGTGACGATTTTGTACTTTATCGTGTGATCTGCCCGAAATCCACAAAGCAGGAGGATATCGCACTGCTTCGTGTCGAGTACAAGGGAATGAATTACATCTGGAACGGCTCTGTGCTTAACAACACCGTTGCGGTGTCGCAGATAAAGGGCGGCGTAAAGCTGGATGAATTCCCTGATTATACACAGTGGGAGAACATGCATTATGCCTACGTCAACGATTCGCTGAAAAAGCATGGGATCCATATCTTCTGATATTAAGGCAGCTTCCGACCGAGAGGTTGGAGGCTTTTGCCGTGTTATGTAAGGATAATTATAAATGAAAAAAAACAATCCATCCGACGGAATACTTGTTTTTGACAGGTATTACGGACGAAAGCCCGTCGCGGCACTGCTTGTGACCGAGCGTGTACTGTTCACTGCGATGATGGCGATGTTCTCGATGCTGTATGTTTTCAGCCAGTATGATACTGATGTGCCGTTGTCGCTGATAGGCGGCGTCAGTGTGCTGAGCTCGCTGTTTTTTTCCGTACTTTTCCTGTTTGTAAGGCGACTTATCGCAATTCCTGCAGCAGCGCTTTTGTCTGGACTTTTTCTCTGGCTTTGTTTTGAGCCTTTTCAGGCACGTATCTCCTACTTTTTTGACAGCTTTCTGATGCAGTTTGACGGAAGATTTTTTTCTCCGCAGCATTATCTGATAAATCATGAGCTTCTGCTGACCGAGTCTAATCCGCTTTACGTGCAGGGAGTTGTCCTCGGGTCAGTGATAGTCTGCGCATTGTTTTCGCTTCTGTGTGCAGCTTCAATGAGAAACAGGATATGCTGTTTGCCGTCACTGATCGTTTTTATACTTCTTTGTGTGCCACGGCTGATCTCGGAAACTCTAGAGTTCAACGGCTGGCTCATACCTGTTATACTGACATATGCCGCAGGAATAGCCATAGGCATGATCTACAGAAACGGACTTGCTGTTGTTAAACAGGGGACGGCTACCTACCGCAGACAGATAAAGTCTGACGAGGAACGCTTTCTCGATAACATCTCAAATGTCCCTATGCTGAAACGCATAGGCATGAAGATCACGTTTTTTTCAAAGTACTTTACATCGGGTGGATATTGTGCGGTCTTATTTGCATGTGCACTCTGCATCGGTATTTCTGTTTTCAAAACAGGTGACAGCATAGATTATTCCTCTCTGTACAAGCTTGTGAGCGACATCGGAGAGGACGTCGGTATAGCTGGCTCTCCTTTTGAAAGCGGGGCAGCTTCGGATTACTTCACGACGGAAAAAGCTGAAGACACGGACAACGGACTTAATATCTCATCGCCCGGAAGCGGAGATACAAAGATAGTAAAGGTCACATTTTTCGGTGATGAGCCTGTTTATCTTCGTGGTGATATAGGGATAGATTTCACGGGAAGCGGATGGACGACACCTGTGACAGATCATGCTGCCTGGGAAAAAAGCACACTGGACGGGATATATCGACCGTGTGAGGCGGATGTGGTACGCACGATGCTTAACGCTCTCGATTCGGGATTTTCGGACATTATCCATGAAACAGAGGTCACTATTGAATACCTTTGCGAAACGGATGTGGTATTCCTGCCTGCCTATACCGCTGACTATTCCTATTTTGATGACCCTAATTTCCGTGTTTTCGGCGACTTTGTCGTAAGGGTGGATGAATCGGTCGGCGACTTTGTGAATTCGGTGCAGTGCAAATCTCTTGCTTTTGATTTCAGCAGTTACTCCTTCTATACCCATGCGGAGCTGCTGAGAAGTATCGAGAGCGAATTTGACGACAACGAAATGTCGGTGAATGATTTCTATTCCATAGTCGTTCCGTCGATGAGCAGCAGAAGTGATGTTATAAAAAAGTATGGCGAATATGTCATGGATACATACCTTGCCTTACCTGATGATACTTCTGATGACATACGTTCCTTTATAAATTCAGTTCCCGAGCTGCGTTCCGCCGCTGCTGATTACGAGCTTTCCCGCATGAGCAGCGATTCTGCATACAACAGGTATAACGCAGCTGATATCATGTCAAACTATCTTACAGCAAATTATAAGTATACATTGTCAGGCGAGAACAGAAGCGATGACCCTGTAATGGAGTTCCTTACAGACACGAAACGGGGACATTGCTCGTTGTATGCGTCAGCTCTGACGCTGATGCTGAGAGAGATCGGCATTCCCGCAAGATACTGTACAGGCTTCAGCGTTTATCCCATGAACACCAGCCTTTCCACCGTCGTTCTACAGGAGAAGAACCTTCATGCATGGGTAGAGGTATACCTTGGCGAGCTTGGCTGGGTAACATTTGACCCGACCAGCGCTGCGATAAACGGAGGCGGCGAGGGAGCCGAGGACAGGACGACCGATACATCGGATGGCTCCACTGATGACAAGGGTGCTTCGTCCGAGGAGCAGCAGACTGAGCAGGCAAAGCCTGAGATACCCGAAAGACCCGAGCATCCCACAACCAGACCTGAACCCCAGCAGCCTGAAAAGAACTTTGAGCTTCCGCCGTGGGTGATCGTTGCTGTTGCGGCTGTAGTGATACTGGGAGCAGCTGCGGCGCTCATTTTGATGCATATAAGGAGCACATCACGCAAAGCAGGCGAGTATCTTGCATCCGCTGACAGACGCAGCAGCGAGGAGCTTTGCACGAAGCTTATAGAGCTTCTTTGCTTCTGTGACATCATACAGCAGCCGGGAGAGTTTCCACGTGAGCTTTTCAGCAGAGGCGGAGAGGAGCTTGGTACAGACCTTTCAGCCGTGGCTGATCTGCTTGAAAAGGCTTCGTTCAGTGCCGACGAGCTTACGGCAGACGAAAAGACAGCTCTGGCAGATGCGCTGAACAGCGTTTATTCCGCTATTGTAAAGGGCAAAGGCATGTTTAAGCGTTACGCAGTCAATAAAAAGATCGTTAAGCATTGACAGCTGTTGAAAAAATTTAGTTAAAATCTCAAAAAAATATATTTTTTCTGTTGATTTTTAAAAAAAGATTTGGTATAATATAAATGTAGTCTATATGACAAAATAAAATCCGGTGAGGTAAACGCTATGGCTATGAGACTTATTACACGTTCCGATTTTGATGGACTTGCATGCGGCGCACTGCTTCTGTGTGCAGGTGTTGTTGATTCATGGACCTTTGCACATCCCAAGGATCTGCAGGATGGTCTTATTCCCGTAACCGAAAATGATGTTTTAGCAAACGTTCCCTTTGTTGAGGGCTGCGGACTCTGGTTCGATCACCACTCAAGTGAGGAGGAGCGTAAGAAGTATAAAGGCAAGTACAAGGGCGAGAGCCGTATCACTCCCAGTGCTGCACGTATTATTTACGAGTACTACGGCGGCAAGGAGCGCTTCCCTAATTTTGATGACCTTATGGAGGCTGTTGACAAGGTGGACAGCGGTAATCTGACCCGTGACGAGATATTGAATCCTCAGGGCTGGATACTTATTGGTTTCCTTATGGACCCCAGAACAGGTCTTGGCCGTTTCAGAAACTTCACTATAAGCAACTATCAGCTTATGGAGAAGCTGCTGAAGTGCTGCGCATACATGTCCACGGAAGAGATACTTGCTATGCCTGACATCCAGGAGCGTATCGCACTGTATAACGAGCAGACAGAGCTGTTCAAGGAGATGGTACATAAGTATACACGTGTAGAGGGCGATGTTATCATCACCGATCTGCGTGGTGTAAGTCCTATCTACACAGGTAACCGCTTCCTCATTTATAGCCTGTATCCCGAGCAGAACATTTCCTGCTGGATAGTTGACGGTAAGGGTGGAAAGGGCTGCTCCTGTGCAGTTGGCTACTCTATCCTCAACAGGACAAGCAAGGTGAATGTCGGCAGCCTTATGCTGAAGTACGGCGGTGGCGGTCACATGGCTGTTGGTACCTGCCAGTTCAGTGATGAGGACGCAGGGGAGAAGGTTCCTCAGCTCATCAACGAGATCGTGAACTACAACGAGCTTTACAAATAATCATACAGAGCGGTCATTATGGCCGCTCTTTTGTTGCATATCCTGAAAATTAATGCGGGATCATGTTAAATTTTTTTCAAA
>JAGAKC010000351.1 GCA_017848155.1 Oscillospiraceae bacterium
AACGAGTTTGAAGCCGCACGTGAGATAATGAAAATGTGCAAGGAAAAGGGTCTTGTGCCCTCGGAGTACATAGCCAAAGGCAGCGACGAATTTATGTTCAGCTCTGCTGATGAGCTTATGGAGCGGCTTGACGACTACGTTGGTGAAAACGGCACCTACACGGCGCTTGTAAAGAATGTAACGATATGCATGAATAACCCTGACCTAAAGGATATCTCGGTGGTGGATACCCCCGGTCTGAATGACGCTATCGCTTCACGAACTGACAGAACAAGGCAGTTCATCGAGCTGTGCGATGTGGTGTTCTTCTTAAGCCGTGCATCGCAGTTCCTTGATAAGAACGACCTACGCCTGCTGACCTCACAGCTCCCACAGAAAGGCGTCAAAAAATGGTAATGGTGTGCAGCCGTTTCGATGACGGTCTGTCTGACACCATTTACGATGTGGACAGCATCGAAGAAGCTATCGAGGAAACGAGATCAGGTCTTGCAAAGCGTGCTGCTTCGGTTATCAAGGGGCAGAATATCGACGAAGCCCTCGCAAAGGTTCTGGAGCCTTGCAAAACTCCGATATTCGTATCATCCATGTGCTGGAACATGTCCGAAAAAGACAGAGCCGCCTATGACAAGCAGGAGCAGCTCGTTATAAACAACATCAACGAATATGACGATGTAGATGATGCAATCCTTAAAAAGATAGGCAACATCGACGCTGTGCGCAAGATATACGATGAGGTCATTGCTGCCAAGGACGAAACTATGAGCGCAAAGGCAGGAAGCTTTATCCCTGCATCCGAAAACGAATACAAAAATACTCTTAAAGAGCTTCGTCAGAGTGCTGAAAAGAATCTTGAGATACTTAAAACAGGCGACCGTGAGGAGCTTTCAAAGCAAAAGAAAGCCATGTCATCACAGATAAACGGCGTCAGAAGCAGTGTGGAAACAGTATTCGGTGAGATGCTCGCCAATATGGAGTGTGCAAAGATAGATACGCTCCAGCTGCTGCGTGAAGCAAGCAAGGATTGTGCGAAGCTCACCGACAGACAAGGCACTGAGACCCATGTTACCTCTTACAGAGTCAGTGATTCGGTATGGTATAAGCCCTCTACATGGGGAACCAGTCATCGAGCATACTCGACATATGAAACGCATTACACATATCTTGACGCAAGTGATGCGCTTGAGAATATCAGAACATTTGCGACCGATTCCTGCTCCTATATTGAGAAAGCATTCTACAACACTGTGGATGTAATGGGAACAAAACGCAAGCTTCTGAATGTGGTGATAGAGAATTTCGACACATCCAGCGAAATGTATGACCCTGCGTTGTTCAGACTTATTACCGAGCAGACTCTGAACAAGGTGGAGTTCCCTGTGATGAAGATGGATATATCCGAGGAACAGGCGGCTGTATCGTCGAAATTCTCCGGAGAGGTACGTGACAGCAGAGAACGTTCGGAATTGAAAAAGCTTCTTGCAGACACCATCAGCTCCCTGCTTACAACTGTTGAGGACAAGTTTGTCAACGAGGTCAATTCGTTCAGAAGTGAGATTGAAAAGCTGAAATCAGGTTTTTCGGGACAGCTTCTTGAAAATATCGAAGCGGATTTCAACAAGCTTATGCAGCAGTTTGAGAACAAGGAAAAGGAGATCGCAAATTACGAGATACTCCTGACACTGTTCAAAGAAGTACAGAAATAAGTATTACAATATTGACGAATAATGATCTCCCTATGTATCGGACAATTGATCTAATAGAAAATGATGATGGGACGATGAGCTCAATCCCTGATATCTCACCGCACTAAATCTCAATTGAAATTTGTCGAAACAATGAATATATTCCCGCCCTGTGGTAACAATATCTGTGCAGACATAAAAACAACTTTTTCTATGAAAGGAATTGTGATATATGAAAGCTACTGGAATCGTCCGCAGGATCGACGACCTCGGACGTATCATTATCCCTAAAGAAATACGCAGAACAATGCGCATCCGTGAGGGCGAACCTCTTGAGATATACACCAGCCCCGACGGAGAGGTCATCTTCCGCAAATACTCTCCCGTGGGAGAGATATCGTGATCAGCGTCGCAGTATGCGGATGTGCTGTCAAAGGTGGGCGGATGCCCTGCGGTGATATGCGACCG
>JAGAKC010000352.1 GCA_017848155.1 Oscillospiraceae bacterium
GAAGAGGCTAGCAAATAATTTGTGTGCAAATTATTTGCAATGAAATTTGCCTATCGGCAAGTGAAATTCACTTTTGTGAATGAAATGTAATAAATTACATGAAATGTGTACGCTGTTCCACAGCTGTCTTGAGGAGGAGCTTATACGTGTCATGAACGCACTGGCAGCTAAATCATAAAAGGAGGATCTCACAAAATGAGCAAGGTAAAGATCACCGCTGATACGGTCTGTGACCTGTTAGAGGAACTGAAGCAGCGCTACGGAATCAGTACAGTTCCGCTTTATGTAACAATGGACAGCGAAACTCTGCGTGACGGTATGGATATCAACCAGAAGGATGTCTTTTCATACTATCGCACCACGGGAAAGCTGTGCTCCACCTCGGCGGTAAATGTGGACGATTTTACACAGTTCTTCAAAAAGGAGCTTGAAGGATACGATGAGCTTATAATCATCACGATAAGCTCGGATTTTTCCAGCTGCTATCAGAACGCATGCATTGCCGCTGAAGAATTCGACAATGTATACGTAGTGGATTCGAGAAACCTGTCCACGGGCGAGGGTCTTGTGGCAGTAAGCGCAGCAAAGCTTGCCGAAAAAGGTCTGTCCGCAGGAGAGATAGTTACAAAGCTGAACAATGACATAATCCCCAGAGTGGATGCAAGCTTTATCGTCGCAAACGTAGAATACCTGCACAAGGGCGGCAGATGCTCTTCCATTGCGGCACTCGGCGCAAATCTGCTTAAGCTGAAGCCTTGTATCGATGTTATAGAGGGCAAGATGAAGGTCACAAAGAAATATCGCGGCAACATGGAAAAATGCATTTCCGAGTACGTGAAGGACAGACTGACCCAGGTGAGCGATGTGGATAACGAGCTTATCTTCATCACACATACTGTGTCAAAGCCCGAGTACCATCAGCTTGCAGCGCAGGAGATACAGAAATATAAGGCTTTCAATGAGATCGCCACTACAGACGCAGGCTGCACAGTTGCCTGTCACTGCGGCGAGGATACGCTGGGCATCCTGTTTATCCGCAAATAATGTACTACCCCATCTGCATATAATATCCCGAAACGATAAAGACCAACGTATTCGGAAAGAGGTATCATATGCAGCATATAAACAAGTTTTCCTACATGGGATCGGATCGGCCTGCGCTTATGGGAATAATGAAGGGCGGCATGGGCATGGAATACGCCGATGGCATCGCTTCGGTATTCCTGCTTCCTGGCGCAATATATCTTCAGGCTGATTTCAAGGGTCTGCCGCCGTCGGAAGTGTTCGGCTTCCATATACATGAGGGCTTCATCTGCGGTGAGGCAAGGTCTGCAGACGGCTTTGCAGGAGCAGGAGGACACTACTCAAACTGTCCAGAAGGCATGTGGTGCGACCTGCACCCTTATCACGCAGGCGACCTTCCGCCGATCTTTTCCGACGCACAGGGAAACGCTTCGATGCAGGTCTACCTTGACAAAGCGACTATAGAGGAGCTTTCGGGAAGGGCAATAATACTCCACGGCAGGCGTGACGACTTTGAAAGTCAGCCGTCGGGAGATTCAGGCATGCGCATGGTATGCGGCGTGCTTGCTGAAAATCTGTAAATAATTAAAGGACGTACTGCGTACCACCGCCGTGCGCCAAAGAAAAGGAGAAATCATATCATGGCAAGTGAGATCAGAAACGCCGACCTCTGGGAGAGCGGCGCAAGAAAAATCGAATGGGTAAAGCGCAATATGCCGCTGCTTCGTGGTATCGAGCAGGAATTTGCTGCCGAAAAGCCTTTTGCAGGTCTGCGTGTTGCGCTTTCAGTGCATCTTGAAGCAAAGACAGCATACCTCTGCAAGGTGCTCGCAGCAGGCGGCGCAGAGATGTATGTATCTGGTTTTCACCCTTGCCAA
>JAGAKC010000353.1 GCA_017848155.1 Oscillospiraceae bacterium
AGCAAATATTCTTCCGAAATATGATGCGTTGTTTAATACATCCTCAGGAAGTGCCGTTATATCTATATCACGACTGTCAAACAGAGCCTGAAGCTCCTCAAAGGTCATAACACTGTCAATATATGACTTAACGCTATCAAGCTGAGCTTCTGCCTTTTTAGCGGTACATGGACCGATAAATATCACCTTTGCATTCTCGGTAGTGTCCTTGATATATTTCGCAAGTGCCGCCATGGGCGAAGGATTGTGTGATACCAGCGGCAGCAGCTCGGGGAACTCAGCCTTAATATGCTTTACAAAGGCAGGGCAGCAAGAGCTGGTAAGAAACCCCTTTTCGGCAAGCTCTTTTGACTCTGCCTGGGCTACCATATCTGCGCCGAGAGCAGCCTCAACAACAGTATGGAAACCAAGCTCCTTAAGCCCCGATATCACCTGTCCCAGTTTTGCGTAAGAGAACTGGCTGGATATTGATGGAGCGACAAGCGCATACACCTTGTACGACTTACTTTCATTGCTCTTTTTAAGTATATCTATTACATTTAGTATGTAGGATTTATCCATTATAGCGCCGAACGGACACTGATATACGCACGCTCCGCACTGGGTGCACTTTTCATTGTCGATAGAGGCTGCATTTTCCTCGTTTATTGAGATAGCCTTTACCTTGCAGGCTATCTGACACGGACGCTTGCGGTTTACAATAGCGGAGTAGGGGCATACCTTTGCACACTGTCCGCACTCGACACACTTTGATTTATCAATATGTGCCACATGATTGTGGTCAAATGAGATAGCACCTCTTTTGCAGACATCCTCACAGCGATGTGCAAGGCAGCCGCGACAGGAATCTGTTACCTCGTAGCCTGCCGCAGGACATTCGTCACAGGCAATATCAAGTACCTCTATCACATTTGGGTTATCCTTGTCGCCACCCATTGCGATCTTTACTCGCTCGGAAAGGATAGCCCTTTCCTTATATACACAGCAGCGCATGGTCGAGGTCTTTCCCGGGACGATAGTCTTTGGTATCTCCAGCACATTTTCAAGAAGAGTATCGTTCCATGCAAGTCTTGCAACCTCACGCAACACCTTGTACTTCAGATGCTGCACCTTTGTGTCGAATTTTCTCATTGGTATTCCCCCTAAAAATAGCTTACCTTTATGCGCTTGCCCATTTGTCTTAAGCAAGCGGAAAGCTCCTCAACAAGGTTCATCTTTATACTGAAATTAATCGGCAGATCGGGATTCTGGTGCGCAGGATTTATTGCCCTGCCCACAAAGAAATTTATATCCGTTGCCTCTTCAAACAGAAGCCTGCTAATAAGAGAGGCTCCGTCACGCTTGAAGTTCCATTGCTCGTAAAGCTCATTCTTATCAAGATAATCCTTTGCGTATTCCAGCACCTTGTTAACGGTGATAACGCCCTCCGTCACAAGGTCAACGCCCTCAAGCTCAGCTATCGGCGGAACATCAAAGCGCTCAAAGTTAAGGCTTGCCTTTAATGGCTTTCCGAGATACTTTGCTGCGATAGAGGAGGTAGTTCCTCCACAGATGATATGCTTGCCCTCCTTTGAGAAAAAGAGCGACATCATCCTGTCGCAGTCGCTGCGGTTAGAAGGTGGACCGAACAGCATATTCATCGGCTCCCTCTTGCGTATCTTAACGATGCAGGCGGTAGCGTCATCGCCGGGGCGGTTGCCATATAACTTGTTGCACTCGTCCACGAGCATGGTGGACAATGTCTTTGCTGTATATCCGACAGGCGCAAGCACCTCAATAAAATCGATTATTTCTTCCCGCTTCCAACCAAAGTTGTATGCAATACCTATTCCTGCGTGAGGACATCCATCACTCATCGCAACAAACATATCATTTTCACGCAGCTTTATGGTGGATTTGTAAATCTTTTTCCCACCGATATTCATTTCGGTTTTGGGATAATCATAGTTCTTTTCATCCCTTATAACAATAACATGAGGATTATCATACTGGATTATCTCCGCTGCCTCATTGTTAAGCAGATGTATTATCGTAAAAGTGGAGTATGCCACACCTCTTAACGAACACACAGGAAGAGTCGCAGCGATAGTGGCAACGCACTCCTCGATAGAAATACCCTCAGCCATCATTGTAGAAATAATTTTTGAAGTAAGGGTAGACAGGATGCTTGCTTTAACTCCGCTTCCAAGACCGTCGGCAAGGACTATAACGGTAGAGCCGTCGTTTCCGTCTACGATATCCACATGATCGCCGCACAGCTCCTCGCCGTAATGGTTTATGCTTTTATAGCCGATATCGGCGCACAGATTATTCATCAGTTATCGACTCCTTTAGCTTTGCCAGGGCTATCTTAGTTTCGGCAGCAGTTTCGCCGAGCAGAGAAGCTATCTCCTGAACGATGCGCATCTGCTTGTCAACGACCTTATCAGCGACCTCGATCGTCTGACGGCTGATGTTCTCTTTCTTTTCACGTTCCTTTTCCTCATCGGTAACATCACGCATTATTCCGATAAGCATACGAGAATCCTTGTCGTGAACTATCGTCTGCTCAACATAGCGGTTGTACTCGGCGAGATATACACGCTGGTCACGGATATCCCTGCCTGTCTGCATAACGCTCATAAATGCAGAGGGGTCAAGTATGCGCACAACCTGATCACCCAGAATATCCGAAGCCGAGCGGATATTCATTATCTTGCGGGCGGCTTCGTTTATCTGCTGAACTTCGTAGCTCTCATTAAGAACGATAAGTCCGTTGGGAGTATTCTTAACGATCGTATCTGAGAAGCTTTCCGCCTTATCCTTAAGATACGGCAGACACATTGAGATCTCTGCCTTGCCCTGACAGATAGCTATCGCCTTATCACGGCAGGTGTTATATCCACAGGATCCGCAATTCAGCTCGTCTGACGGTTTTACTTTACCCATCTGACGCAGAATACTGCATATCTCTGTTTCGGTAGGCTGGGGAAGTCTATGCTCGATAAAGCTGAAATTCTTTTTCAGCTTTACAGATTCAGGCTGTACCACATCGAAATCCTTTGCGCCTGCATAGTTTGCTATCGCCAGATAATCCTTGATGGGCGCACGGTGATATTTCTCCATAACAGGGCCGCCGATACAGCTTCCAACGCAGGCTGACATCTCGATAAAGCACTTGTGTATCTTACCGCTTCTGATATCCTCAAGAGCTGACATACAGTTTTCTATACCGTCAACTGCGATGTAGGTGTAGCCTGTTTCCTGCTCCATCGACTTCAGTATACCACCGGTTGTGGGAAAAAAGCGTGTGCGACTCTCAGCAGTGACATCCGTCTCAGATCTAAGCTGTATATGCTCGGTTTCCATCCACTCGGTAAGCTCCTCAAAGGTCAGAACAGCGTCAACAGCCTCTCCGTAATATTCTGCCTCATCCTTTTTCGCAACGCAGGGACCTACAAAGACAGTCTTTGCGGTAGGATATCTTTGCTTGATATCCATACAGTGTGCCTGCATGGGAGAAACCACATCAGCAAGATATTTAAGCTCTGTGGGATAGTATTTCTGTATAAGCAGATTGATGGAGTGACAGCAGGAGGATATCACGATATCCCTGTCATCCTCTTTAAGCATACGCTCATACTCGTTCTTTACGATAGCGGCACCTATTGCGGTCTCCTCTACGTCGTAGAAGCCGAGCTTCTGCATGGCGTCACGCATTGAAGCTATACCAACTCCGTCATAGTTTGCGGCAAAGGACGGCGCAAGGCTGACTATAACCGGAGAACCACCCTGAAGCAGCACCTTGACCTTCTCAACCTCGCTGGTTATCTCCTTTGCATTTTGGGGACAGACAACAAAGCACTGACCGCAGAGTATACATTCGTTTCCAATGATATGCGCCTGATTACCCGAAAAGCGGATCGCCTTTACGGGACAGTGCCTGATACACTTGTAACAATTTTTACAGTTGGATTTCTTTAATGTAAGACAATTTGCCATAACTGTTATTTCCCTTCGCTGCTTATCCGTTTAAGTACATTTTCGCTGAAAAACTCTTTAAAGCTCTCACGGGTGACGCCTGTATGGATCTCGTCGTCGATCTGAACAGTTACTCCGATACGGTTACACTTTCCTATACAGAAGCTGCCTGCAAGAGCCACTTCATCCTCAAGGCAATGCTCCTCTATCGCTTTCTGAAAAAGCTCCACGATTTCCGCAGAGCCTTTCAGGTGACAGGAGCTGCCTACGCAGACCTGTATTATCATCATATTCTGGTCTTTACCTCGTTTTCGAAGAAGTCCGTAACGGTCTCGGGAGTTACGGAGAAGAACTCCTCTCCGATGGTAACGCAGACACCCTGCTGGCACTTGCCCATGCAGAATGTTCCGCCGAGGTCTACCTTATCGCCGAGGTTATTCTCTGCGATCAGATACTGCAGCTGCTCAACTACGCTGCGGGAGCCTTTTATATGGCAGGAGCTACCGATACATACTGTGATCTTTAACATTACTATATCCTCCTATTAATCGTAATCAACTACATTTACCCAGCTAAGCAGGAACTCACGCTCTTTTTCATTGCCCTTTACGGACTGGGAAGCAGCAACGATGGGCATCCACTTCTGAACATACTGCTTTGCAGTGTTGCTCTTCTCGCAAAAGATATCAAGGTACTTCTGAGCACCGCTGATATCGCCGTTCAGCCAGAACAGAAGATATGTTCTCGCTGCGTCTGCGGAAGCGTTGCCCTGAGTTGCGTGCGACCAGTCAAGGATATAAGGGGTTCCATCATCAGTAATGATGATATTGGACGGGTTAAGATCGCCGTGGCACACTTTGTTGTGCTTAGGCATACTGTCAAGACGGGTGTGGAGGTCGTACCTTGTTGTAGCATCCAGTTCACACGCGCTGATCTTGCGGTTCATCTTATCTTTCAGCTTATTAAGCATGGGGCAGGTCTTGGAATGGATATCCAGCTGGATATCTACCAGCATTGTAAGATACTCGACCTTCTTGTCGGGATTCTCTTCCATGAGCTGAGCAAGGGTCTTGCCCTTGATATAATCAGAAACGATAGCCCACTTGCCATCAATAGTGGTCACCTCACGGATCTTGGGAATGTTAAGACCTGTAAGCTCTATACGGGACTGGTTGAGTGCTTCATTAAGTACATCAGCCTTGGAATAATCGGAATTGAACACCTTGACGCATACATCGCCGTCACGGTAGATAGTTTTGTTGTTTCTTACTGCAATAACTCTGTCAAGCTTCATTTTGTTACCCCTTTCTTATGCCTTCTTGCTTTTCTTACCCTTGTTGTATACAGCCTTGACCGCATCAGGTTTTGCATTGCCTGTAACGCTCTTTGCAGGCATTTCTGCCTCTACGAACTGCTTGCCGTAGTAAGCATTGAGGTACATCTGCTTGATCTCGCTCATCAGAGGATATCTGGGGTTAGCACCTGTGCACTGGTCGTCAAATGCCTGCTCCACCATGTCATCAAGTCTGTCAAGGAAGTCCTTCTCGTCAATACCATAATCCTTGATGGTAGCCTTGATGCCGATCTTCTCCTTCAGGTCGTCTATCTTTGCGATGAGACCCTCAACCTTGTCCTCATCTGTCTTGCCATC
This sequence comes from Oscillospiraceae bacterium, assembly GCA_017848155.1. GTDB lineage: Bacteria > Bacillota > Clostridia > Oscillospirales > Ruminococcaceae > CAG-115. Next base: position 5,612 of record JAGAKC010000353.1, read on the forward strand.
AATACCGAGATAAGCTGCAACCTCTGCATACTTCGCAAGGGTCTTGGGGTGATCGTACTGGGAGAATGTGCCCATCTTTGCGGGAGCCTCTGCGGAGTTGAAACGGATAACTTCGTTTATCAGCAGAGCGTTTGCAACGCCATGGGGCAGGTGGTGGAAAGCACCCAGCTTGTGCGCCATGGAGTGGCATACGCCGAGGAATGCGTTTGCAAAAGCCATACCCGCCATTGTAGCGGCGTTAGCCATCTTCTCACGAGCCTCAACATCATTGGGAACATCGGGAGCTGCGCTCTCGTATGCTCTGGGCAGGTAATCGAATATCATCTTCAGGGACTGTTTTGCGAGACCGTCTGTGTAGTCTGTTGCCATTACGGAAACAAGAGCCTCAAGGTCATGTGTAACAGCGTCGATACCGGACGCAGAGGTCAGACCCTTAGGTCCGCTCATCATCATATCAGCGTCAACGATAGCCATATTGGGCATCAGCTCATAGTCTGCAAGAGGATACTTTGTGCCTGTCTTCTCGTCGGTGATAACTGCAAAGGGAGTTACCTCAGATCCTGTACCTGCGGATGTGGGGATAGCAACGAAGTAAGCCTTTTCACCCATCCTGGGGAATGTATAAACTCTCTTGCGGATATCGATGAAGCGCATTGCCATATCCATGAAGTCAGCCTCGGGATGCTCATACAGCACCCACATGATCTTTGCAGCGTCCATTGCGGAGCCGCCGCCGATAGCGATGATACAGTCAGGCTCGAAGCTTCTCATAGCTGCTGCGCCTGCCTTAGCAGAGGCAAGAGAAGGATCAGGCTCAACATCTGCGAATGTGGTGTGGGTGATGCCCATCTCATCAAGCTTGTCTGTTACGCACTTAGTATAGCCATTCTTGAACAGGAAGCTGTCAGTTACAACGAAAGCTCTCTTTTTGCCCATTACATTTTTAAGCTCGTCGAGCGCAACAGGCAGACAGCCCTTCTTTATGTATACCTTTTCAGGTGCTCTGAACCACAGCATATTTTCCCTTCTTTCAGCTACTGTTTTAATATTGATAAGGTGCTTTACACCTACGTTTTCAGATACAGAGTTGCCGCCCCAGCTGCCACAACCCAAAGTGAGAGAGGGAGCAAGCTTGAAGTTATACAGATCGCCGATACCGCCGTGGGAGGAGGGTGTGTTTACAAGAATACGACAGGTCTTCATGCGCTCTTCAAATTTTGCGAGCTTCTCTGTTTCTGTAACCTCGTTGAGATATACAGAAGATGTGTGACCGTAACCACCATCGGCAATGAGCTGCTCAGCCTTGCACAGAGCGTCATCGAAATCCTTAGCCTTATACATAGCAAGTACAGGAGAAAGCTTCTCATGTGCAAACTCCTCGGAAAGCTCTACGCTCTCAACCTCGCCGATGAGTATCTTTGTACCTGCGGGTACATCGACACCTGCAAGGGCTGCGATCTTTGCGGCAGGTTGTCCAACTATCTTAGCGTTAAGCGCGCCGTTGATGATGATAGTCTTTCTTACCCTGTCTGTCTCCGCAGGATCCAGGAAGTAGCAGCCCCTTGCAGCGAACTCATCCTTAACAGTGTCGTATATGTTCTCCATGACGATAACGGATTGCTCGGAGGCACAGATCATTCCGTTATCAAAGGTCTTGGAGTGGATGATTGAGCTTACAGCCAGCAGGATATCTGCGCTGTCATCTATGATTGCAGGAGTATTACCAGCACCTACACCGAGAGCAGGCTTGCCACTGGAATATGCTGCCTTTACCATTCCGGGACCGCCTGTTGCGAGGATAATGTCAGCCTCTTTCATTACGGTGTTTGTCATTTCGAGGGAAGGAACATCTATCCAATCGATGATACCTTCGGGAGCGCCTGCTGCAACAGCAGCCTCAAGAACAAGCTTTGCAGCTGCGATAGTACAGTTCTTTGCTCTGGGGTGGGGAGAGATGATGATACCGTTTCTGGTCTTGAGGGATATCAGGGTCTTGAAGATTGCTGTGGATGTAGGGTTTGTCGTGGGGATAACGGCAGCAACAACACCGATGGGATCAGCAACCTTTTTCATACCGAAAGCCTTATCCTCTTCAATCACACCGCAGGTCTTGGTGTCCTTGTACGCATTGTAGATATATTCGGATGCGTAGTTATTCTTTATGACCTTATCTTCAACAATGCCCATGCCTGTTTCCTCAACAGCCATCTTTGCGAGGGGGATTCTTGCCTTGTTTGCAGCGGATGCAGCGGCAAGGAAGATCTTATCAACCTGCTCCTGTGTGTAGCCGGCGAAGATCTGCTGTGCCTTTCTGACACGCCTGATGGCATCTTCCAGCTTCTCAACACTGTCTACGATTTCGTAAGTCTTGTTCTCCATTTTAGTCCTCCTGAAATAATGTACTATTCGTTAAGCAGCTCAATCGCTCTTAACTCTGTTAATATTATAACAAACTTTTGGCTGCTTGTGAAATATTAGTTTGTTATATGCGTGTTATACTTTTTGATATAACCAAAAATTCCGCTTAGCAGAGCCGTTTAACGGCAAACAAACCGATACCGGGCAACGAAATTCCACTGTTTATTCAGCTGTAAACATCGAAAAAAATAGGCAGAGATAACTCTGCCTATTTTTTCGATGTTTAGATATAAATATATTAAAATAGCATAAACTTTGTTAAAAACATATTATATTATGCATCTGCGTCTTGACAGGCACAGTTCAGTTATGAACTGTTTGTCAAGAGGAGTAAGCTTATATTCCTCATGATATATGAGCACATCTTTGTACACTCTTGTGTTCTCCGTACATTTGCGTTGTACCAG
>JAGAKC010000354.1 GCA_017848155.1 Oscillospiraceae bacterium
GCTCCTTGTCAATAGTGATGTAGTCCATAGTTGTACTTCCTTTCGTTTACAGTTTTCCTAAATAACATGTTGTTTTATATCGAGCGGTCACAAGACCGTCCTTCTGATACTTTTCAAACACTCGTTCAAGCTCACAGATAAAGCTGTCATACTGTTCATCGCCCCCACAAAGTGCATAGGAACGTGAAAGAGTATCTCCGATAAATGCATCTCTTGTCATCTGCTCACTGTAGTCCTCCGAGAAATAGCACAGCTCCGTGAAGTACTCGTTTCTGAGAAAGCTGTCGCCATCGCTGTCAGACCGCTCATATCCCGTGAATACGTGACCCGAGTGAAAAGAGCCGCAGTACTTCATGCAGACAGCGTCACGAGCCGCCGAAAGACCTGTTTTACTGCGCTCGTTCCAGACTATCGCAAGCCTGCCGCCGTCCTTAAGGATGCGCCTGCACTCCTCACTGAAAAGCGACTTGTCAAACCAGTGAAATGCTTGTGCTACCGTGACAAGTTCAAAGCTGTCCGAAGCAAGTCCCGTATTCTCTGCGGAAGCCTGCATCGCAACTATGTGCGGCATATTCTGCTTAAGCTTTTCCAGCATATCTCCGTTAGGCTCCACCGCCGTAAGCTTCCACGGCATCTTCTGCAGACATGCGGTGAACTTACCCGTACCTGCACCTATGTCCACGACCGTTTCCGCCCCTGTATTCTCATACAGCCACCGTATCAGGCTGTCAGGGTATGATGGTCGGTACCTGTCGTAGTTGTCAGCTCTGCCCGTAAACTTCTGCTCGTTCATTGCGATCCTTATTTAATAACAGCGATACCGTTCTCAACGGATATCCTATCCTGACAGAAAAGCGACACCGCCTCGGGCAGTATCTTCCACTCTGCCTGCTCCATGATGCGCTTCTGAAGCGTTTCGGGAGTATCGCCCTGCTGCACTTCGACCGCCTTCTGTAGGATTATCGGACCTGCGTCGCACTCTGCCGTAACGAAGTGCACCGTTGCACCCGATACCTTGACTCCCTTTGCAAGCGCCGCCTCATGCACGTGAAGTCCATAGAAGCCCTTTCCGCAGAAGCTGGGGATAAGCGCAGGATGAACATTTATCATCCTGTTCAGGAATGCGTTGCACACCTGCTCGTCCAGTATCGTCATAAAGCCTGCATATACCACAAGGTCAGCCTGCTCCTCGGTAAGTGCGTCAGCCATTGCCTTGCTGTAAGCCGCAACATCTGCGTAGTCCTTTCTTACCAGAACACGTGTCTTTATCCCGTGCTTTTCAGCTCTTTGAAGTGCGTAGGCGTCCGCCCTCGATGCGATAACGCAGGTTATCCTGCCGCCCTTTATCTCACCACGCTCCTCAGCGTCGATAAGCGCCTGAAGATTGGTTCCGCCGCCTGAAACCAGTACGCAAATATTCTTCATATCTTGTCCTCGATTCAAAAGATTCCCTGATTCAGCCTATCCGTATGCTTATCTCAAGGTCAACATATCCGCTCTCTGTACGCTCTCCCTCATAAAACGGGTCAGCGTACTCGCTCACTATGGAAAGTGCACCCATCTCGTATTTGCGGAAGAACTCCATATCCTCACCTTTGCTTATTACCTGAAACCACGGTCTGCCCTCGATGGTGACTGTACCCGTAAAGACCTTTTTAGGAGTATATTTATAAACGTCACTGTCCTTTGAGAGCCTTATGCCAATGGAGCTTGCCACCGTGCCGTTGTCCGTGTAGCAGTAGATACCCAGCTCGTCCCAGGTGTAGTTCACACGCTTTGTGACCATGCCCTTTCCGTGAAGCTCTTCAAGGAAATCCTTTGAGTCACTGTCGGTCTTAAAGCCTGTGGCACGTGCCTTGCCGAATATCCCCTCAAGCTCCGAGATATGCGATAAAATATCCACCTGCCGTCCATCTATCTCAAGACCGCTTTCTGTGATGTTTATCGACCTGATAACAAGTGCCTGCTTCGGTGCATTTCCCCCGAACAGACCCTTGAACAGACTCTTTAAAGGCATAACGTGCTCCTTATTTCACCTATTTTGTATATCCTCATATACCCGTTTCGGGGGCAGACATCTGTCCGCTCCCGAAGAGATCATTTTTTAAGCAAAGATAACGCCGTCGTCGCCGTCAACAGTTTCACCGATAACGAACGCATTCTCACCGTGGCTCTTAAGTATCTCCACAGCCTTGTCTGCGTCAGCCTTGTCAACAACGAGCATCATGCCGATACCCATGTTGAAGGTGTTGTACATATCGTGCTCGGAGATATTGCCCTCCTTCTGCATGATGTTGAAGATAGCAGGAACCTCGTAGCTGCTTCTGTCGATCTTTGCAGAGATACCGTCAGGCAGTACACGGGGGATATTCTCAAAAAATCCGCCGCCTGTGATGTGGGAGATTCCCTTTACAGGGAGCTTTGCGATAACGTCCAGAACAGGCTTTACATATATCCTTGTGGGAGCAAGCAGCGCCTCGCCGAGGGATGTGCCAAGCTCAGGATAGAATGTCTTGAGGTTCTGCTCGTTCACGTTGAACACCTTTCTCACGAGAGAGAAGCCGTTGGAGTGAACACCGCTGGATGCGATACCGATGATAGCGTCGCCTGCCTTGATGGTGGAGGGGTCGAGGATCTTAGACTTATCCACAACACCTGTGGAGTAGCCTGCGATGTCGTATTCGTCATCGGGCATCATACCGGGATGCTCTGCGGTCTCACCGCCGATAAGCGCACAGCCGGACTGAACACAGCCCTCTGCAACACCCTTTACGATCTCTGCCACCTTCTCGGGAACGTTCTTGCCGATAGCGATGTAGTCAAGGAAGAAAAGGGGCTTTGCGCCGCAGCAAATGATATCGTTCACGCACATTGCAACTGCGTCGATACCGATGGTATCATGCTTGTCCATGAGCATAGCGATCTTGAGCTTTGTACCAACGCCGTCGGTACCGCTTACAAGAACAGGCTCCTTGATATCTGTCAGGTCAAGCTGGAAAAGACCGCCGAAGCCGCCGATACCCGAAATGCAGCCGGGGATATTGGTCCTCTGGACATGCTCCTTCATAAGGCGTACTGCCTCGTAGCCTGCGGTTACATCAACGCCCGCAGCAGCGTAGCTTTCACTGTAGCTCTTCATAAAAATGTTCTCCTTTATATTTTCATTGGTAATAATATTTACATTCCGACCGCTTCGTGGGAACAGTTATTCTTTCCCTGTCCAGCAGTAGCTGCAAAGCTTGAACTCGGGCAGTCCTATCGCCTTCACAGTACCTTCAAGGCTCTGGAATTCAAGGGATGTGAGCTTCAGCCTGCGGCATATCTCATCTCTGAGGAATCTTCCACGCTCGGTCTTTGTATCGCTGTATTCTGCGATATACTTGACGCCCTCAGCGCCCTCACGCTCATGGATTATCTGACGTGCGATCAGCTCCATTTCGGAGTTGCTGCGTGAGAAGTTCAGGTATTTGCAGCCAAACATGACAGGCGGACACGCAGAGCGCATGTGCACCTCTTTAGCGCCGTTCTCGTAAAGGAACTCCACCGTTTCACGCATCTGCGTACCTCTTACGATGCTGTCGTCCACGAAAAGCAGCTTTTTGCCCTCGATAAGCTCATGCACGGGGATAAGCTTCATCTTAGCCACCATGTTCCTCATGGTCTGATTTGTAGGCATGAAGCTCCTCGGCCAGGTGGGAGTGTATTTTATAAACGGACGTGCAAAGGGTATCTTGCTACGGTTAGCGTAGCCGATGGCATGGGGCACGCCCGAATCAGGCACGCCGCAGATATAGTCAACATCGGGCAGTGTGCCGTTGTCGATATCGGTCTGTGCCATTATCTCGCCGTTTCTGGTGCGCATCGCCTCAACAGTGACGCCTTCGTACACCGCCGTGGGATAGCCGTAGTAGGTCCACATAAACGAACACATACTCATCTCGTCATAGCCCTCTGCAAGAGTTTCGCAACCGTCAGCAGTGATCTTCACGATCTCGCCTGCCTTAAGCTCCTTGTAGGTCTCATATCCCAGCTTCTGGAAAGCAAACTGCTCCAACGAGAAGCAATAGCCGTCCTCCCTCTTACCAATGATTATGGGAAGCCTGCCAAGCCTGTCACGTGCAAGGATTATTCCATCCTCAACCAGAAGAGCAAGCGACATCGTACCCTCTATCTTGCGTTGTGCATAGCGTATACCATCAACAAAGTTATCCATATGCGCAATAAGCACAGAAATAAGAGCGTTAGAGTTTATCGTACCGCTGGACAGCGTTTCAAAGCTCGCATAATCCATCTGAAGCAGACCATTAAAAAGCTCCTCAGCATTTGTTATTATACCGATATTTGCGATAGCATACTTTCCGAGCTTCGAATGAACGATTATAGGCTGAGGATGGGTATCGCTGATACAGCCTATACAAAGACCGCCTCGCATATCGCTGGCATCGCTCTCGAACTTTGTCCTGAATGGCGAGTTCTCGATACTGTGGATGGCTCTCTGAAAACCCTTGTCAGGGTCATAAGCTGCCATACCGCCACGCTTTGTTCCAAGGTGTGAATGATAGTCCGTTCCGAAGAAAACGTCTGTGATACAGTCGTTTCGGGAAGCGGCTCCAAAAAATCCGCCCATTATTTTATCTCCTAATATTATATTGCAGCATATCGCCGCAGCTTTTGTTAACGATCTTTTTTATCTGAAACGATCAGATCTCCGCAGCCATTGCTGCGATCCTTCTGTCAGCTTCAAGGTTCTTTTCGTTCTGCTTCTTCTTGAAAGCAGCCAGCTTTTCGGCAAGCTCGTCATTTGCGACAGACAGTATCTCCACCGCAAGGTA
>JAGAKC010000355.1 GCA_017848155.1 Oscillospiraceae bacterium
ACAGTACCCTTGAACAGCGGCATGGAGCTGATTTACAGCAGAAATTTTCGCAAAACTGTGTCGCAGTCTGCGGACTTGGCGGACTTGGTTCGAATGTGGCGATATCACTTGCAAGGTCAGGTGTGGGAAAGCTTATTCTCATAGACTTTGACAGAGTTGATATATCGAATCTGCACCGTCAGCAGTATGCCGTTTCACAGCTCGGAATGTACAAGACCGTGGCCATGAAGCGGATACTTTCCGGGATAGCGCCCTACTGCAAGGTGGTGACGGATACAGTGCGGCTGAACGAAGATGACCTCTCGCTTATCGCTGATCGTGATATCATCTGCGAGTGCTTCGACAATGCGGAGTGCAAGGCGATGCTAGTGAACGGAGTTTCGGAGCGCTACCCCGAAAAGTACATAGTTGCGGCTTCGGGAATGTCGGGACTTCACACGGGCAACACGATACAGACGAAAAGGCTCGGCAGACGGCTGTATATCTGCGGCGACGGAATGAGCGATGTTTCAGACGACGGCACGCTTTTTGCCCCTCGGGTAATGCTCTGCGCCGCACATCAGGCGAACACAGTTCTGCGTATCATCGCAGATAAATTTGAAGTATAAGGAGAACAGAAATGAATAACAAACACGATGTTTGTACAGTTGCCCCAAATGCGGTGCACGATGCACCGCTACAGAGGGCAACAGGCGACAGATTAGTTTTAGGCGGACACGAATTCAACTCTCGCTTTATCCTAGGCTCTGGAAAGTATTCACTTAGCCTCATTGAAGCGGCAGTGCGTGACGCAGGTGCGGAGATAATAACCCTTGCAGTGCGCCGTGCCAACACAAAGGAGCAGGAGAATATCCTCGACTATATACCAAAGGAAGTGACGCTCCTCCCCAATACCTCGGGGGCAAGAACAGCGGAGGAGGCTGTTCGCATTGCAAGGCTCGCACGGGAGATAGGCTGTGGCGACTTTGTAAAGATAGAGATCATGAAGGACAGCAAGTATCTTCTCCCCGACAACAACGAAACTATCAGGGCAACTGAAATTCTAGCAAAAGAGGGCTTTGTGGTGCTTCCGTATATGTACCCCGACCTGTATGCCGCCCGTGATCTGGTCAATGCAGGTGCGGCGGCTGTAATGCCGCTTGCGGCGCCTATAGGCTCAAACAAGGGACTTGCCACAAGGGAGTTCATTCAGATACTTGTTGACGAGATAGACCTGCCCGTTATCGTTGACGCAGGAATAGGCAGACCCTCACAGGCCTGCGAGGCTATGGAGATGGGAGCGGCGGCTATCATGGCCAACACCGCCCTTGCAACAGCAGGCGACCTGCCTATGATGGCGGCGGCTTTCAGAAATGCTGTTGAGGCAGGAAGAAAAGCGTACCTCTCAGGTCTCGGACGAGTGCTGACGAGAGGTGCTTCCGCCTCCGACCCGCTGACAGGATTTCTCCACGATTGAGGTGCATGATGGATAACAGATTTTTTGTTGACGGAGAGCACCTTTCGCCCTCCGCCCTTGAAAAGAAACACCGCCTTGAAGCTGACCCCACGAGCCGCACCGACCACATGGAATACATGAACGGAATGGAGCGAATAAGCTCCGACATAATGGACAAGGTGCTGTCTGAAATGAACAGCTACGACTATTCCCGCTACACCGCAAAGGACGTAAGGGCGGCACTGGAGCATGAAAACTGCACTGTTGAGGACTTCAAGGCGCTCCTCTCCCCTGCCGCAGAGCCGTTTTTAGAGCAGATGGCTCAGCGTGCAAGGCTTGAAACTTCAAAGCACTTCGGCAATACCGTATATATGTTCACGCCACTGTATATTGCGAATTACTGCGAGAATTACTGTGTCTACTGCGGCTTCAACTGCTACAACGATATCAACCGCATGAAGCTGGATATGGAGCAGATAGAGCACGAAATGCAGATTATCTCCGACAGCGGAATGGAGGAGATACTCATTCTCACAGGAGAAAGCAGAGCGCAGAGCGACATCAATTACATCGGAGAGGCGTGCAGGCTTGCCAGAAAATACTTCCGCATGGTGGGACTTGAAATCTACCCCGTCAACACCGAGGAGTACAGGTATCTCCACGAATGCGGTGCGGATTATGTGACGGTCTTTCAGGAGACCTACGACAGCGACCGCTATTCCGAGCTTCATCTGCTGGGACATAAGCGTGTGTTCCCCTACCGCTTTGATGCGCAGGAAAGAGCGCTTATGGGTGGCATGAGAGGAGTTGCATTCTCTGCACTTCTGGGTCTTTCGGACTTCCGCAAGGACGCTCTCGCAAGTGCCCTGCATGTCTACTATCTGCAAAGAAAGTACCCTCACGCAGAGATGTCGCTGTCCTGCCCCAGACTTCGTCCTATCATCAATAATGACAGGATAGACCCCCTTGATGTCCACGAAACACAGCTTTGTCAGATACTCTGCGCCTACCGTATATTCCTGCCCTTTGTGGGGATAACGGTGTCCTCAAGGGAGAGCGAGAGCTTCAGAAACGGTATCGTGAAGATCGCCGCAACAAAGGTCTCCGCAGGAGTTTCCACAGGCATAGGCGACCACGAGAGCAAATATAACGGCAAAGAAACTGACGGCGAACAGGGCGATGAGCAGTTTGAAATAAACGACGGCAGGAGCCTTGACGTGATGTACATGGACATCGCCGCTGAGGGCTTACAGCCTGTCCTGAACGACTATATCTATATGTGAGGTGCGTATGAAAAAGCTTGATACGACGATGTATTTTATTACAGACAGCACGAATTACAGCGAGGAAGGATTTCTCCGCCGTGTTGAGGAGGCCTGCAAGGGCGGTGTGACGCTCATCCAGCTCCGTGAAAAGGAGCGCAACACAAGGGAGTATCTCGCACTTGCTGAAAAGGTGCATGAGATAACACAGCGGTATGATATTCCACTCATCATCGATGACAGGGTGGATATTGCTCTCGCTGTAAATGCAGAGGGAGTTCATGTGGGGCAGTCGGATATGCCTGTTGCAGTTGCTCGCAGACTTATGGGCGATGACAAGATAGTCGGTGCGACCGCAAAGACTGTGCCGCAGGCGGTCGAAGCATATGAGCAGGGTGCGGACTACCTCGGGGTAGGTGCTATCTATCCGACTACGACAAAGGTGAAAACGGTGCTGACGAGCGTTGATACGCTGAAAGAGATAGTCAGGGCTGTGCCGATAAAGGTAAATGCTATCGGCGGTCTGAATAAAAACAACATCCATGTCCTCAAGGACAGCGGAATCGACGGTATCTGCGCTGTTTCGGCGATAATGAAAGCTGACGACCCCTGCACTGCCGCAAATGAGCTGAAGGAGGCATTCTATGAGCTACAAGGCTAAGACCGCCCTCACTATAGCGGGAAGCGACTGCAGCGGCGGTGCAGGAATACAGGCAGACCTCAAAACGATGCTTGCAAACGGAGTTTACGGCATGAGCGTGATAACCGCCCTCACTGCGCAGAATACGATGGGAGTTACAGCTATTTCAGAGGTAACGCCCGATTTTCTCTTACAGCAGACAGACGCTGTTTTCACCGATATCTTCCCCGATGCGGTGAAGATAGGCATGACGGCAAATGAAAAACTTATTGAAGTCATTGCGGAGCGGCTCAGCTTTTACAAGGCGAAGAATATCGTTGTTGACCCTGTGATGATAGCCACCAGCGGTGCAAGGCTCATATCCGAGGACGCTGTTGAGATGCTCAAAAGCAAGCTCCTTCCGACAGCAGATATCGTAACACCGAATATCCCCGAAGCCGAGGTGCTGTCGGGAATAAGGATATCCGACAAAGCAGACATGGAGCAGGCGGCAAGGCTCATCACTGACAGATACGGCTGTGCGGTGCTTCTGAAAGGCGGTCACAGTATAAACGACGCAAACGACCTGCTCTGTGAAGGCGGTAAGATGACATGGTTCAATGGCAG
>JAGAKC010000356.1 GCA_017848155.1 Oscillospiraceae bacterium
AATGGGCGCAAACGTTCGCATGCTGAACAAAACGACTGTTGAGATCGATCCTCGCACGCTCAACAACATGCCCGTTCCCTACGAAAAGGCAAAGCTCATGAGAGCTTCGTCGTATTTTCTCGGTACTCTGCTCGGTCGTTTCCACGAGGCGCATGTTTCCATGCCAGGCGGCTGCGACCTTGGCGACAGACCCATCGACCAGCATCTCAAGTGCTTCTGTGCACTCGGAGCGAAGCACACCATTGACGGCGGCATGGTAAATCTCACCGCCGATTCACTGGTAGGAAACCAGATATTCTTTGATAAAAACTCCGTCGGTGCGACGATAAACGGCATCATGGCAGCTGTAAAGGCGGACGGACTCACAATAATCGAAAACGCAGCAAAGGAACCGCATGTCGTTGACCTTGCAAACTTCCTTAATTCCATGGGCGCAGATATAATCGGCGCAGGAACGGATGTTATCAAGATCCGCGGCGTAAAGAAGCTCCACGGTACGACATACAGCGTTATCCCCGACCAGATCGAGGCAGGCACATTCATGACCATTGCCGCCGCTACAAGAAGCGATCTTCTCATCAAGAACGTTATACCGAAGCATCTCGAGCCTATTACACAGAAGCTCCTGAAGATCGGCGTGAAAGTGGAGCAGTTTGACGATGCTGTTCGGGTCATCGGCGGTACGGATTATGTCGGCACTACCGTAAAGACCCAGCCGCACCCCGGCTTCCCCACAGATATGCAGCCCCAGATGGCAGCAGTTCTTACCTGCGCAAAGGGCGCAAGCATGGTGACCGAAAGCATTTTCGACAACCGCTTCCGTTATGTTGACGAGCTGCGCAGGATGGGCGCCAATATCTCCGTTGAGGGCAGAGTAGCTGTTATAGAGGGTGTTGATGAGCTGAGAGGCGCACCCGTAAAGGCTACCGACCTGCGTGCAGGCGCTGCGCTTATCGTTGCGGCACTCGGTGCAAAGGGTGTTACCGAGATATATGATATCCACCACATCGAACGCGGTTATGAGAATATGGAGCAGAAGCTCCGTGCACTTGGCGCTGACATCAGTAAGGTGGATGAGCCTGATCCTGCGAAAGCGGAAAAGGTGCTCAAAAAGGCTCTGTAATGGCAAGGATATATCCCATCTGCAGCTCCAGTACCGCTAACTGTACCTTTATCGGCACAAAAGGTCACGGCATCCTGATAGATGACGGTTGCTCGTTCCGTTCGCTTAAAAACTCGCTTGAACTGATAGATACCGATATCAGTCAGATAGAGGCGATATTCATAACACATGAGCACATCGATCATGTAAAGGGACTTGCTACCCTGTCAAAGAATACCAAGATACCGATATTCTCCAGTGCAGGAACTATCGCCGCACTGAAAAGCGCAGGCTCTCTCACTGAGGATATCAGATTGTTCGATATTTTCAGTGAGGGTTACAAAAGCGCCGAGTTTGAGGTAACCGCTTTCCATACTCCCCACGATACGCCTGAAAGCGTAGGATATGTGGTCAATTATAATGACACGAGGATCGGTATCTGCACAGATGTCGGAAAAGTCACAGAGGAAATGGAAAATGCGCTGCTTGGATGCAGTGCCGTGCTGCTGGAATCAAACTATGATATCGACATGCTGCGCAGAAATCCGAACTATTCCGCTGCGCTGAAACGCAGGATAGCATCGGATACGGGACACCTTTCAAACAATGCTGCGGCAGAATTTGCGGAAAAGCTGATAAACAGTGGTACGACACGTCTGATATACGGACATCTCAGCCGTGAAAACAACACTCCGAATACTGCATTTTCCTGCACATGCGCATACCTGCAGCAAAAGGGTATCCGACATGGCAGTGATTATACGCTGGATATCGCCCCGATAACCACAGAGGGGCAGTACATAGCACTGTAGCTCTTTAATATCGTCACAATGCCCGTTGATCAATTCTGCGGGCTTTTTTATAATACTTAGGAGGATAAAATGAAGCGCTTAAAAAATATTATGTGTATGCTGCTTGCTTCCTGCACACTTCTGACAGGCTGCGCAGGCGGCAGCGACTCATCAGAAGCGGAGAGCACCACTGATTCCAAAACGGCCACATCGCAGACTGACGCCTCGGACGCTCCGTCAGGCACAGACACTGCCGAGCCGACCGAAAATGTAAACATCTACATAGAGGACAACAAATTCATGCTGGACGGAGAGGAGATATGGCTCACGGGAATGAATGCTCCCTGGCAGAAGTGGGATGACTTCGGCGGCGGCTACAACTCCGAATACTGGAGCAAGGTATTTTCCACGATGCATGAGGACGGCTTCAATTCCTGCCGTATCTGGATAAACTGCAGCGGAAACACAGGCGTCGAGATAGACGAATCCGGATATGTTTCAGGCGCTACAGAGGAGCACTGGCAGCATCTTGACTCCCTTTTCCAGCTGGCAAAGGATAACGAGATATATGTAATGGCAACTCTCATGTCCTTCGACCACTTCAAGGACAGCAATTTCAAGCATACACGCTGGCGTGCGATGATGCAGGACACAGAAAAGATCGACAGCTACATAAACAATTACGTGATACCGTTCTGTAAGCGCTACGATGATAATGATCACGTATGGAGCATAGACCTTATCAACGAGCCTGACTGGGTATTCGAGAATGATGAGTGCGGCAAGATATCCTGGGAGTGCCTTGGCGATTACTTCGCAAGAGCATGCGCAGCTATCCACGAAAACACAGACGATATGCTGGTTACGATCGGCTTTGCAATAATCAAATACAACAGCGACAAATACGAGGGCAACTACGGTTCTGACGAGTTCCTCAGAAGCCGCTACGACAACGAGAACGCTTATGTTGATTTCTGGTCAACGCACTACTATGACTGGCAGGCCACATGGTTCAACTGCCCGTTCCTGCTGACCGCAGAGGAGTTCGGAATAGACACGTCGAAGCCCTGCGTCGTTGGTGAGTGCTCACACACGGGCATCAAGGCACTTAGAAACATAAAGCCTATCGAGGAGTGCTATGAATGGGCATACAATAATGGCTGGAACGGTGTTCTTGCCTGGACAGACCGTGACCTGTTCACAAGTACTGACGGTACAGAACAGTATGCCTGCGTAAAGCTTGCAGGACAGCGCATGAAAGCGATATTCGACGGAACATACGTTCCCGAAACAGACAGCACTGATAACACCGCTGCCTAATACAGCCCGTAAAAGGAGAGTAAACAATGATAAAGCACATCGTAATGTGGAGATTCAAGGAAGGCGAGCAGGACAACATGCTGCTCTTCCGTGACAGACTTCTTGCGCTCAAAGGAAAGATACCCGAGATAAAGGCTATGGAAGTGGGAATAAACATCAATCCCTCCGACCGCAGCTATGACGCAGTACTTGTATCTGAATTTGAAAGCATGGAAGCGCTGAACGCATACAGCACAAATCCCCTGCACGTAGAAGTATCCGAGTTCTGCAAGAGCATCAGAACAGAATCCGCAAGCTGCGACTATGAGTTCTGATAAAAGAGTATCGCATGAATTTCCGCCTGTATTTGACGCAGGTTCAAAGGTACTGATACTGGGTACTATCCCCTCCCCGAGATCACGGGAGAGGGGATTCTACTATATGCACCCCCAGAACAGATTCTGGAGGATGCTGTGCGCAGTATTGAACGAGGATATACCTGCCGATATCGAAGGCAGAAAGCAGCTTTGCCTGAAGCATGGAATAGCACTGTGGGACGTGTTGGAAAGCTGCGAGATAAACGGCGCATCGGACAGCTCCATCAAAAATGCGGTACCGAATGAGCTGCAACGCATCTTTGATGCGGCGGATATAAAGGCTGTGTTTACCACAGGGAAAAAGGCTCACCAGCTGTATCAGAGATATTTCGGAAACGATCCGCATACCGAAATATGCCTTCCGTCCACAAGTCCCGCAAACAGGACTGTCACTGAAGCTGAAATGCTGCTGCGATACAGAAAGATCGCCGAATTTCTCGGCTGACAGTATATTTGCTTAAAGACAAGGAATAATATCCATAAACCACAAAGCAAAGGAGATATTTATGGATATTAAAGGTACAAGGACCGAAGCAAATCTGATGTCTGCATTTGCAGGCGAAACACAGGCAAGAAGCAAGTACACCTATTTCGCGCAGGCTGCCCGAAACGAGGGCTTTGAACAGATAGCGGAGATATTTGAAGAAACTGCTGAAAACGAAAAAGCGCATGCATTTATGTGGTTCAGATACCTTGGCGGACTTACAAACACAACGGGAAATCTGAAAAATGCCGCTTCGGGTGAGCATTTTGAATGGACGGACATGTACAAAAAATTTGCCGAGGAAGCTGAGCAGGAAGGCTTTACAGAGATCGCAAACAAGTTCCGTCAGGTGGCAAAAATAGAAGAGTGGCATGAAAAACGCTTTCTCCAGCTGCTGAGCACCACCGAGCTCAAGCAGGTATTTGAACGCACGTCTGAAGTCATGTGGATATGCCGCAACTGTGGTCACATAGTTATCGGGAAGAAGGCACCTGAACAATGCCCCGTTTGCTCCTATCCCAAGGGTTACTTTGAAGTGTATAAGGAAACAGAATAAATTTTTCAGCGGATGAACAAACTATCATCCGCTGATCTTTATTTTCACCTTTGGCTTTAAGCAACCAGGAGCCGTCCCTGTTTTTATAGTATATGTTAGAATGCACAAATTTTATTTTTTTGCAAAAAAAGTATTGTATATTTTTACAGCATATGTTATAATATGGTCATCAGAAAAATCTGACAGAATATAAAAGGAGTGATCAATATGAATGTAAAGCATGGTGCACAGACAGTAGAGACCCTCGCAGGAAAGAAGATAATCAAATCAGGTGCTGTTGGCTCGACCACACTTGAAGAGATACAGTGGCTGACAAAGACTCTGGTCAGCACGTCTGCTCCCTGGAAGGCAACAGGATGGGGATATATCTCTGACATCAGCAAGATGTCGCCGGTTACTCCTGACATCAGTGCAGAGCTTGTAAATCTCCACAAGGCGCTTGAGACCTCGCACTGCAAGGCAATGGCATTTGTTGTGGGCAGCTCAATATTCACAGATGCTCAGGCTAAATCCCATCAGAAGCAGTCGCACGCAGGTGTGCAGGAGGGTCATTTCAAGACCGAAGCAGAAGCTATTGCATGGCTTGATACCATCGTAAAATAATCCCCTAAAACTAGTTTAAACAAAACAAAAGGACGATCATGTGATCGTCCTTTGTTGTTATTTGTTTTTACTTTACAGTCATCATTTCCTTGATAAGCTCCTGTACCCTGTCAGCAACAGACTCGGGGGCAAGCTTCTCACTGAAGCTCTTATCTCTTGCAGATATCTCGATAACATTATCCTTGAGATTTCTGGGACTTACGATGATCCTTAACGGACAACCGAGAAGATCAGCGTCGCTGAACATTACACCTGCACTTACAGCAGCACGGTCATCGTAGATCACCTCAACGCCACGGCTCTGAAGCTCGTTATAGAGAGCGTCAGCCTTCTCCTTGACCTCTGCGTCATCGGCTCTTACGGCGCAGATGTGCACCTGCCAGGGTGCGATAGGCATAGGCCAGATGGGGCCGTAATCATCGTGGTGGACCTCACACACAGAAGCAGCAAGACGTCCCACACCTATTCCATAGCAGCCCATGATAGGAGTCTGAGCATTTCCGTCCTTGTCAAGGTATGTCATACCCATGGACTTTGAGTACTTAGTACCAAGCTGGAAGATGTTGCCCACCTCGATACCACGGGAAACTGTTATCTCGTGCTGACCGCACTCGGGACATATACCGCCCTCTATGATCTTTGCAAAGTCATTATACTCTACCTTGCCGACATCACGGGAGATATCAAGACCTGTAAAGTGATATTCCTCCTTGTTTGCGCCGCAGGAAAGGTTATTCGTGTTCTCAAGTGACTTGTCGTAAAGCACCGTAAAGTCACCGTTTATCTTAAGTCCTACAGGACCGATGTAGCCCGCATTGAGACCGCACTCCTCTGTAATAACAGCAGGATGCACATCACAGCCGAGGTAATTTGTGAGCTTAGTTTCATTGATGTCAAGATCGCCACGGATAAAGATCACAACGAAGCTGTCATCGTGATTCTTCTGGTACACAACAGCCTTGCAGCTCTTTTCAAGGGGCATCTTAAGGAAGCCGCATATATCCTCAATGGTATGGATATCAGGAGTATATACCTCCTTAAGCTCCTCGGATACCTCGTCCCTTGTGTTTTCGATAATGCTTGCAGCCGCCTCCATATTAGCACGGAAGCCGCACTTCTTGCATATTGCGATGCTGTCCTCACCGATAGGCGTAAGAAGCATGAACTCATGAGAAACACTTCCGCCCATCATACCGCTGTCAGACGCAACGGAGATGACTTCAGGAATACCTGCTCTCGCATATATGCGCTCGTAAGCCTTGTGGCAACGGTAGTAGTACTCCTCCAGATCCTCCTGGGATGTGTGGAATGAATATGCGTCCTTCATGGTAAACTCACGCACACGGATAAGACCGCCTCTGGGTCTTGCCTCGTCACGGAACTTTGTCTGTATCTGATAGATCATGAAGGGATATTTCGTGTAGCTGTTTGCGTACTCCCTTACAAGGTGCACCGCAGCCTCCTCATGCGTCATACCAAGCACCATAGGCTGTCTGTTTCTGTCCGAGAAGCGCAGCAGCTCACTGCCGATGCTCTCATATCTTCCGGACTCCTGCCACATCGTAGCGGGCATTACGACAGGGAACATTACCTCCTGTCCGTCGATAGCGTCCATCTCCTCACGGATGATCTGCTCTATCTTTCTGGTCACCCTCTTAAGCGGCATGTAGCTGGAATAGATACCGTTTGCCACATACTTCATGTAGCCGCCACGTACCATAAGTGCATGGCTGTCGATGTTACAGTCAGAGGGGCGCTCCTTAAAGCGTTCTCCTACAAGCTTATCAAGTTTCATATCTGTCCGTTCCTTTCAAAATAATAAAAGCCCCGAGCCACAAGGCTCAGGGCGAACTTATACAAAGTCCGTGGTACCACCTGGATTCGGAGCAGCGCTCCGCACTTTACTCCCGATAACGGTGGGATACCGCCGCCGCTTACTTGGAATATCCGTTCGGGGCGAGGCTCAAAGACGGGTTCGGAAATGCTTCAACAGCGGCTCGCACCATACGCCGCCTCTCTGAGATATCCGCATATCCTACTGTTTCTTATCACAGCCTTTAATATTCAAACAATAATAGTATATCATGTAAGATCCGCATTGTCAAGTGGAAAACAAAAGATAGCTCACTCTGTCCTGCACAAAAACCGCCGTATTCGCTGTAACACGAACACGGCGGCAGCCATATTATTCGGCTATATTATGTCAAATCAGCAGCAAAGGCTGCGAAGCCACTCGCAAAGAGCACTGAAGTCACAGCAGAATGTAAAGAAATTGCACATTATGTTGAACCTCCTCTTTTATTTCCCGATGTTAACCGGTGTCCTTCGGGATAATATAATTATAGCATATTATACACAGGAGTTCAATGCAGAAATAATACCATCACAGTATATTACAGGCAGATCAAACGGAACTATCTTGCATTATCGGAGCAATATGCCATCATCTCGTTGCCTCCCTGATAACGCTGATGATCTCAGGATACCTTTCGCTGCAGCTTTCACGGTCAAAAAGCGCCATGGCACCCGTATCCCACCAGAAGCATTTTATATCATTCGCTTTTGCACATCTGAAGAAATGCCGCACATAGTCCTTTCGCACCTCTTCCTTACCCTTGTAGTCAGCACCGCATTCTCCCACGATCACGGGAACTCCATGACGTTCAGAAAACGCAGCGAGCTTTTCAAACAGCTCCGTTATATGCTCCCGTTCAGCCTGTGTACCCCACTCATCAGTAGGCTCGGTATAGTCTACACCTGTCCATGTAAACGGCTGTGGGTCATAGACATGTACCTGTACCATAAGGTGTCCACCCACGCTGTCATCAGGCAGCACAAAATTATCAAGCGCACCATCTCCGCATACTCCCGAATATATCTGTACCATCAGATTTCTGCTGGCATTGTTTCCACCTGTCGATCTGACCGTATCAACAAAAAGCTGATTGAGATCATTATGTACTTTGTACTCCTCGGGACTTCCTGCACCGCCCCAATGACCCTCTTCATCAAGCATTTCATTGAATCCCTCGAATATCAGCTTTTCTCCATAGTCCCTGAAACGGACAGCTATATTCCTCCACAGAGCCGCAACCTTTTCATGGTATTTTTCATAACATTCAGGAGTCGCACGCAGCCAGCCTCCGCCTGCATCGTGATGAACATTGATTACGCAGTACATATCAAGCTGAATAACGTGATCTACCACCTGCTGTATCCTGTCCAGCCACTCAGGGTCGATATTTCCCTGTTCGTCAATGTGCTCATGCCATGTAACAGGTATCCTCACCGCATTGAAGCCCGAGTTTTTTACGGCGGCGATCAGCCCGGGAGTTGTCACGGGGTTCCCCCAGGCAGTTTCGTAGTTTTCCGGGCGTCCGTCCGTATAAAGTCCTATCCATTCTCCATTACTTTCAAACGTGTTGCCCAGATTCCACCCGACAATGATATTATCAGCAGCAGCCTGCGCCGTTTCAGATCCGTTATTATGTATAGTTGTCAATACGACAGCAGCAACTGCGCATACTATTGCAGCGGATACCAAAGCAATGATCTTTTTCATTTTATCCTCCACAGTTTTCCTCTGTCAGGCATGAGAGCTATCTCTTATACGTGCGGATATATTCGATATCTGTGGGTCTTGCAGGTCTTTTCGCACAGAAACGACAAAACGGATCGGTACAGGCTGTTTCAAGCCACCTGTCACACTCCACGCAGAACTCCGAGTCAAACTCCTCGCACAGCGCCACTGACTCCTCGCCACAGAAAGGACAGGTCCCTTCAACTATATACACATCTTCCCTTTGAAACTCGATCATAATGCACCTCTTTGCAATGATCAAACATACGGATATAACAAAAAAGCTCATCTTTCGATGAGCTTTTTCTGGTGGGAGCGGGTGGATTCGGACCACCGAAGCGAAACGCAACAGATTTACAGTCTGCCCCCTTTGGCCACTCGGGAAC
>JAGAKC010000357.1 GCA_017848155.1 Oscillospiraceae bacterium
CCGTTTCCAGAATATCAAGAGCCTCCTGACCGCTGCTTGCAGGAAAGGGGTTATAGCCGTTCTTTTCAAGCGTGACTTCATAAAGGCGGCGAATATGTGCGTGGTCATCGACCACCATGATGTTGAACATATATGTTGTACCTACTACATAGAGTTTTTTCTTGGTTTATACGGGCAGAGTCCTTTCGAGAGGGATCACCTGACCGTCACGCAGCTGCCTGAGATAATCCTCGGGGCAGTTGATAGGCTCCGGCACCTTTATTCCGCTGCCGAAAAGCCTGTCCAGATGATGGCTGTCAGAGCCGCCCGTCTTGCGCAGTCCGTACATATCAGCGTACAGTGTCGCACGCTCATTGTAGAGCTTTGACGGGTCGTGGCTGCCGTTTATTACCTCTACTGCGTCCACGTCATACGGGTAGAGCGTGATGTGATGGATATACGGGTCGCTGCGGAAGGGGTGAGCGTGCACTATGAAGCCGCCCTGTGAGCGCACTGTTGCAAAAAGCTTTCGCTCGTCCTCGAACATCAGCAGCTGCTCATTTGCCTTCATCCATTCCTTGTCTATTCCGTATATCAGCAGGTCAGCGCAGTATTTACAGAATTCGATACCGAAGAACACCTTAAGGCCGAGCTTTTCGCCCTCTTCCTTAGCCAGCTCATATCCGAGGCAGTATGCGTCAACACGCTGCTCCCACGGCAGTGAGCGGTCCACAGATGTGTTTCCGTTAAAGAAATGATTCGTCACAAATATTCCGTCGTAGCCGAGCTCCTTGTGAGCACGGACCATATCTACAGCGGCAGCGGATGAGCATGCGCTCCCTTCTTTGGTGTGAAGGTGAGTTTCGTATTTATACATGTTGATTATCCCTTATTAAAATAGTTTAGGGGAAAACAGAAGTTTTCCCCGTTTTTACAGACCGAAACAGGATATCCTGCGATATCCTTTGGTTATGCAGCGGTATGTATCAGAAATCGATATCGTTTACTGCGGAATTAGCAAGCTGAAGCTCCTTCTTGGGAACTCTCTTGAGGGGGGAGTATACGAACTTCTTACAGGAATCGTAAGTTTTTACAGGTCCGAATTTGGAGCACATTATCTTATCGCCCTCACCGGCGGTGCCCAGCTCGCAGTATTTGCAGGAGGGCTTGATGTTGTTGCCGAAAAGCTTTTTCTTTGCCATATAAATACCTCCGTATCGTAAAAGCGCATCTGCGCCGTTTTTTCGTTTCAGGGAATATGAAGCACAAACATTTCTCCACTATTACCTTATAAAATATTATATCACATACTTTGCAAATTGTCTACTTTTTTTCACCACAATTTTTTTGTCCCCATTTGTCTAAATTGACTAATAAAAATGCAAAAAAATATTCGGATGGATATTGCAAATTGAATAATTATGTGTTATAATACAATATGTATACAGTTGGTTGGGAGAAGTATGCCATTTTTCAAGGAAGATAATGGCAATATACTCCCGATCAGGTACAGACGGCGAATAAAAAGGGAAAATAAATCAGGCGACGTCATGGGGTCGAAAAATGACGCGTCGGGAAAGGAAGTATTTTTATGAAATTCGGAAGAAGATTTTTCAGCGCTTCTATGGCAGCGGTGATGGCAGCGGCAAGTCTGCCTGTGCTTTCGTATGCGATAGAGGAGTATGATTCGGAAGATTATGTATGGACCTTCAACGACGGAGATGGCGATCTTTTTAAGGTCAACGGTTCCATCAACGAAAAGGTCATCGAAAAGATAGAAAAGGCAACAGGCAAGGATTATGACGAGATCACATTCGGAGATCTTACAAAGGTTACTACTCTTGACCTGAGCGGTATGGAGCTGGAAGGCGTTCCCGGAATCGTGGAGTACCTGATACGTCTGCGTTCTCTGGATCTTTCTGAGAACCTGCTGTGCAGCACTGATGTGAACGATCTTGATCTCTCTGAGTGCCTTAGTCTTTCCGCTATCGATATCAGCGACAACTATCTGACAGCAGTTCCTGCATGGTACTATTCCATGGACCTTGCAAAGAAGGATATCTCGAACAACCTTATCAATACCGCAGGTCAGCGTCATGTCGTTCTTGGCACCGACACATTCTATTTCATGATCGACGATGATTTCAATGAGAATGTATTCAAGGACAAGGTCCTGTCAACACTTAAGCTGAGTGACGGAACCAGTCTGCCTGAATATTTCTACGATCCTGATCTGCCGACATATAACGTTCCCGAAACCGAAGAGGGTGCTGATCCCGTTCTCAAGAACGAGAGAGTATATGTTGAGTTTGACGCTTCCAAGTGCATAAAGGATGACAAGGTGGCTGACATCGGTACCATTGATGGTGAGGTGTCCATCGTTGTTCCCTATAGCAGCGGCAACCCCAACGTAAGAGCCAAGTTCAAGATATATTTCCTTGACGGTAACGATCCTTCCTCTGTGAAGATCAGACTTGAAACACTTATCGCTGAGTGCGAGGCAATTGAAAAGACCCACTTCACCAGCGGCAGCTGGCAGGCTTTTGAGGCTGCTTTAAAGACCGCAAAGACTCTTGTGGCATATGCTGATGCTGATACTGATATGCTTAAGAACGCACTTGATGCTCTGGATTCTGCCAAGAATGACCTTGTTAAGGGCGTTTCTGCTGACACCAAGAAGGTGCTGAACGATCTTATCAAGATCGGAGAGAGCTACAAGGAGGAGGATTACTCCACAGCTAGCTGGAAGAAGCTGCAGAAGGCAGTGAATGCGATGAAGGCAGCCGTAGAGGATCCTGAAACATCCATCGAGCAGGCAAATGCAGCTATCAAGGCATTCCAGATAGCACAGGCGGAGCTTACTACCACGATGATGAGCCTGCCCGATATCATCCTCAAGTCCGAGTTCGAGGCGATCTACGGTGAGGACAAGACTGTAATGGCAAAGGGTGTGACACGTGGCGGATATAAGTATTCCTGGATATTCAACGGCAAGGACGTGACACTTCCCGCAGACTTCAATCCCGAGATAACATACGAGTCCGAGTTTGAGGAGCTTATCCGTTTTGAAGTGGGCAGCGCAAGCGATTACCAGCTCATTCATTTTGAAGAAGGCAAGACATTCCCCGGCACAGCCGTTGTTACGCTTGATGTATCAGGCGTATACGAGGAGGGTACATACCGTCTGTACAAGTGGGATAAATCCGCTAAGAAGTCCGAGTTCCTCAAGGAAGTTGAGATAGAGGACGGTACAGTTGAATTTACTGTTGCAGAGGGCGGAGATTACTTCATAAGCTCTGTTCTTCAGAACTTCCAGATGATCTCCTCCAACTTTGATATCAATCACGAGAAGCTCACTATAACAGGTAAGTTCAAGAAGAGATACACTGTGGCTGATTTCAGAAGCTCCATCGAAAACGGAGAAGCTGTTACGATACTGGATGCAGTGGGCGAGCCCGTACCTGATACCAAGTATATCGCTACAGGCATGACAGCCGCTGCGGCAAACAGTGATGTGGCATATACTATCATCATCCCCGGTGACTGCGACGGTGACGGATATGTTACCGCTATGGACGCTGTGCAGATACTGCGTGCTATCGTCGGCGAGGCTGATGTGCTGACCACATATGTAAGCAAGGCGGCAGCAGATGTAACAGGCGACGGCTGGATCTATCCCGACGATGCTGTTGCTATTCTGAAGTACAGCATCGGCATGGAATAAGATCCCTTGCCGCGGCTGAAACTATCAATGGAGGCATAATGAACACAAAGACCATTGCAGAGAACCGCAAGGCGCGGCATGAATATTTCATCGTAGAGAGTCTTGAAGCAGGCATCGAGCTGTTTGGTACAGAGGTAAAATCCATACGTGCAGGCGGCGTGAACCTCAAGGACTCGTGGATATCCATTGATGATGGAGAGGCGTTCATAAAGAACATGCACATCTCGCCCTATGAAAAGGGCAATATCTTCAACCGTGATCCCTATAGGGTACGCAGGCTGCTGCTTCACAAAAAGGAGATAATGCGTCTTTTCGGACAGGTTAAGCAGGGCGGCTATACGCTGATACCAATATCCCTGTATTTCAAGGATTCAAGGGTAAAGGTGCAGGTCGGACTGTGCAAGG
>JAGAKC010000358.1 GCA_017848155.1 Oscillospiraceae bacterium
CTCGCTGCTGGTAGTGCTCGGAAGCTCGCTGACCCTTACCGACCTGCATAACTACGCATCCTCCATCGGTCTTAACAGCAAGGGTGTGATGCGTTTCGCAGCGCGCAGCTGCAAGGACGAGTATCTAAAATCCATGATAGAGATACCACGTAATAAATTCAAGGAGGATTTCAAGGAGCTTGCCTCCTGTATTCGCGACCCCGAAACAGTACGTGCGGAGCTTCCCGACCAGTACACCACTGTATCATCGCTGGTGGCTCTCGTAAAGAGATACGGCGATGAATACACTGCGCTTAAGCGTGAAGCAGGATATGTTGATTTCTCCGACTGCGAGCAGCTTCTTTTACAGAAGCTGCGCAGCGACGACACATTCCGTGAGGAGCTTTCAAAGCGCTTCCGCTGTATCATCGTGGATGAATTCCAGGACACCAACGACATACAATATGAGATATTCCGCCTGATATCCGACCATGAAAACAACCTGTTTTTCGTCGGAGATATCAAGCAGTCGATATATGCATTCCGAGGCGGTAATCCGAGGATAATGCTTTCACTGTGCGACCCGACCCTCGGTCAGAGGATGCACGCTCTTCCCGAGGGAGCTCTTGACAAGCTGCGCAGAAAAAAAGTGACGCTTCCCAAAGCAAGGCGTATCCGCAGCGGCGACCGTGTTTTTACGCTCGGCGCAAAGCATACTCCCCTGCCGCTCAACAGGAATTTCCGCAGCAGGCAGTCGGTCATTGATACTGTAAACGCAATGTTTACGGGAGTCATGACAGAAAAATACGGCGATGTGGACTACAACGACAGCACAAAGCTCGTCTGCGGAGCCACATATCCCGAATCAGACGCAGACTACACGTCGGAGCTGCACCTGCTTGACTACAGCGACGAAAATGACAAGGTGCTTGCAGAGGCGCAGTATACTGCGGCTCTGGTAAACAAGATGCTTAAGGACAGCTTTCCCGTCAGAAAGGACGACAAGACTACACGTCCCTGCCGATACGGTGATTTCTGCATACTGCTGAGAGCCTCCACGCATCTTGATGTTTTCAAGTCAGAGCTTGAAAGGTACGGTATCCCTGTAAACTCGGGCGGCGGCGGAAACTACCTTGCATCAGAGGAGATATCGCTTATCCTCAATTATCTCAAGGTGATAGACGACCCTCTGCGTGATGAGGAGCTTCTTAATGTGCTGATGTCCCCCATCTACATGATGACAGCCGATGAGCTTGGAAAGGCAAGGCTCGGCATCCTGGGAATAGACGAAAAGCTTGCAGAGGGAGCTGACCTTACTCCACTGTATGACCGCTACAAGGGCGCATCGCTGTTTGCATGTATCAGCGCCTGCGCAAGAGCCGCTGACAGCACAGGCTTCGGCGCATTTACCGACGAGTTTTCCGAGGGTGAGCTTGAAAAGCTCAAGGCGCTGCGCACAAAGGGACATCCGAAGTGCGTCAGCTTTATAAACAATCTCACGAATTTCAGAGCTTTCAAGGCAAACAACTCCATAGAAAGACTGATACGAAAGATATACGACGATACGGACTTCTTCTCCGTTATCTCAACTTATGAACGTGGGGAGCAGAAGCTCGCCAATATCAGGCTTCTGATGAAGTATGCCGCTGATTTTGAAAACAACGGCGGCGGCACGCTGAGCGATTTTCTGCGGTATACGGACCATGTGCGTGACAGCAGCGAGAGCTTCGCACAGGCGCTCACCGCAGAAAGCGCAGACAACGCAGTCAGGATAATGACTTTCCATGCTTCAAAGGGACTTGAAATGCCCATAGTTATCCTTGCAGAGCTTGGAAAGGGCGCAAATAACGCAGACACGAGCGGCGCAATGGTATTCAACCGCAGCGCAGGAATAGGACTCCGATATGTGGATATCGAAATGCGCTACAGATACAAGCCTTTCGGCTATACAGCTATAACCATGGCGGAGGAGCAGAAGCAGAAGGGCGAGGAGCTGCGTCTACTCTACGTTGCGATGACGAGAGCACGTGAAAAGCTCATCATGATAGGCAGATGCACGCAGAAGGACATTGAAGCTCAAAGGACGTATGCATTCTCCGCTGACTTTGCAATGTCGGAGAGCTGCACGCTCGACTGGATACTCGCATCTATGCTCAGATACTCGGACGGACGGGTGATAACTGACGAGCCGATGACTCTCGGGGACGGGATCCTTAAGACCGTGTTCACATCCGATGTCCCTGCTATAGATGCTGACAACGGACAGGCTGCACAGCTGCCTGAACCTACAGCGGAGCCTGATGAGAAGCTCGCAGAGACTATAGCAAAGCAGATATGCGCAGAATATCAGAATCGTCAGCAGACCACTGCACGAAGCAAATTCACCGTCACCGAGATAGCACACATGATAGACGAGATGGCAGGAGCTTCGGACTCAAACGGCGGTACTGTATTCATGAGCAGACCCTCGTTCACTCCAAAGGGCAGCCTTTCGGGAAAACAGGTGGGCGACGCATATCATCATGTTATGGAGCACTATCCCTTACATGAGATATTCAGCGGACAGGCGCCTGACACCGACCACGCAAGGACGGTACTGGAGCAGCTTCGTATGCGAGGGGTGCTGTCGGACGAGGAGCACCGTGTCATTAATCCGGTCCACATTTCAAAGTTTTTTGAGAGCGATCTCGGACAGCGTATGCTTAACAGCAGACGTATAGAACGTGAATATCCGATATTCGCAGAGGTAGATGCAAGAGATATATTCGTGGAGCAGGACGGCTCCACCATGATACAGGGACGGGCGGACATGTTCTTTTACGAGGATGACGGTATCGTACTTGTGGACTACAAGAGCGATACGAAGGAGAACCTTGAAAAGGAGCTTGAAGCATATTCACGGCAGCTTTCCATCTACCGCACGATACTTCCGCTCATGACAGGCGTACAGGTCAAGGAGATATTCATCTACTCCTTTTCCTGCGATACCGCCGTTTCTGTATAATACGATATGAGGTGATATTACGAAAAGATCTTTATTCACTGCCGCAGCTATTCTTACCTGCTGCGCAGCTTCCGTAACTTCGTTTGCGGACAGCGCAGGCTTCTGCAACGAAAGCAGGCTGGTTAGTCCTGCCGCAGCGCCGTTTGAACCGAAATACACAAATATTCAATGGAGCACACAGGCCGACGAAAAAGCAGGTGTACCGCTGACATATGAACAGAGCGTGCTTTTTCCCTCGGGTAAGCAGATACTGCGGCTGAATGAAGCGGACGGCTCGACAGAGGCTGTGATAGACCTGCCGCTGGAATCAAGCAGAAGCTGCAGCGGCACGATACTGGGCAGCATCCTGATACAGCCTGTCACATCGGGCGTGTGCGCTGTTGACCTCTCCCAAAACAAGGTCACGATAAGTCACGAGTTCGGCGGAACGATCGACAGCGACTGCGCCGTGATCGACGGAATGGCATACTTCTCGGTAAGAAATGACAGCACGGAAACGATGTACTGCACCGACATCGGAAACGGGTTCTCCGTTATCTGGGAATACAGCTCGGATGCTGACATCACTTCCGCTACGGTACAGGGCGACTACGTCATATTCGGCGCAGGAGATACACTTGTCGCTCACCACTACAAAGAGGACAGCTTCTGCGAGATACCTGTCGGAGCCGATATCATAGAAGCTCCGTTTGCATCCCAGTATGCCGTATTCTTTTCGGACAGTACGGGACATGTCGGTAAGCTGAGGCTCAACAGCGACGGCACGATGGAGCAGGACAGCCTTGTAAGATGCGAGGTAGGTGCTTCACCGTCGACACCGCTGCAATTCAACAACAGCCTTTATGTAAGCTCCGAAACGGGACTTCACATACTTGACAGCATCAATATGGAGATTACTCATACTTTTGAAACTGTACGGAACGGCTCAACTCCGTTCATCTGCCGTGGAAACGGTGAAAGAGTGTACTGTGTCGGGAAAAACGAGGACAGATGGGAGATGCACTGCACCCTGAATCTTGGTGAGGATAACGCTCCTACCGATCAGATAATCGCACTTATGGACGATTTCACCGACGGCAGGTCAGCGGTATCCAAAAACGGAACACTGTACTTCCGTGACAGTATGGGCAGGCTGTTTGCACTTACAAAGGTAGAGTACAACATCTTCATGATGGTATTAAAGGTCATCATAATGCTTGCACTTATCGCAGGTGTATTCATCTGGATAAGGATGCTTGGAAAGCGGCGCTCCGCGTCTATGCCGAAATACTGATATGGGAGCACAAATGAAACGTATCTTGTTTATTGCAACAGGCGGCACTATCGCCTGTGTACAGACTGAAAAGGGACTTACACCGAAAACAGCGGGAAGTGAGCTTATAGCTCAGCTTGACGGTCTTACTGACCTTTGCGACGTCAGTGCGGTGCAGCTGTTCAATCTCGACAGCACCAACATGTCGCCGCACGAATGGACGGAGCTTGCGGTGTATATCCAGAAGAACTACACCGATTTCGACGGCTTCGTCATAGCTCACGGTACAGATACCCTCGCATATGCTGCGGCGGCGCTGTCCTGTCTTATACAAAGCAGCAGCAAGCCTGTCATCATCACAGGCTCACAGATGCCGATGGGAGTACCGACGTCCGATGCACCGATAAATCTCCGTGACGCTTTCCTTGCCGCATGCAGCGAACTTTGCGGTGTCGCTGTTGTTTTCGGCGGCAGGATAATAGACGGTCGATGTGCGAAAAAAGTACACACCAGAAAGCACGACGCTTTCAGGAGCATCAACTCGGACGATATCGGAGCTGTCAAAGACGGCAGAGTAACTCTCTTCAAGGAGTTTGACCGTGAAGCTGCACCGATATTCTTCAACAGGATGGACACGGCGGTTTCCGTAATAAAGCTGATACCGTCCCTTGACCCAAGGATACTTGACTTTGCCGCCGAATACAGCAGAGCCATAATTATCGAGGGCTTCGGCACAGGCGGCATCCCCGACTACGGCGAAAAGGAATTCGAACAGAAGCTGTCCCAGCTTGTTATAAACGGAGTCATCGTCATAATGCACACACAGGTCACAGAGGGCGGCT
This sequence comes from Oscillospiraceae bacterium, assembly GCA_017848155.1. Taxonomy (GTDB): domain Bacteria; phylum Bacillota; class Clostridia; order Oscillospirales; family Ruminococcaceae; genus CAG-115. Next base: position 5,078 of record JAGAKC010000358.1, read on the forward strand.
GCGATATGTCGCTGTATGAAGTGGGCAGAGTGGCTCAGAAAAGATACGGCATCATCGAAACAGGGATGATGACAACTGAAATGGCTGCAATGAAAGCGATGTGGGCACTGGCATACTCCTATGGTCGTGAGGATATGCAGGAGCTGTTCACAAGAAGCATCTGAAAATACAGGAGGAAACAGATATGTTGAAAAAACTAAAGCAGGCTGTATATGAAGCAAATATGCTGCTTCCGAAGCACGGACTTGTCACATTCACATGGGGCAACGTTTCGGGCATAGACAGAAAAAAAGGACTCATCGTTATCAAGCCCTCGGGAGTTGAATATGATACCATGACCCCTGACGATATGGTAGTCGTAGACCTTAAGACGGGCGAAAAGGTAGAGGGCGAGCTGAATCCAAGCTCCGATACGCCTACGCATCTTGTGCTGTACCGCAGCTTCCCTGACATCGGCGGAGTCGTACATACCCACAGCAGATGGGCGACCATCTACTCCCAGGCAGGAAAGGGCATCCCCCCTCTCGGTACGACCCACGGCGACTATTTCTACGGCGAGATACCCTGTACAAGGAAGATGACTCCCGAGGAGATAGGCGAAGAATATGAGCTGGAAACGGGCAACGTTATCGTAGAGAGATTCAACGCTCTTGCTGCTCACGGCTCGAAGCAGCCGACCTACAGCGATATCCCCGCAGTGCTGGTACACAGCCACGGACCTTTCACATGGGGCACTGACCCCAATAATGCCGTACACAATGCCGTTGTGCTTGAGGAGCTTGCATTCATGGCATGGCACAACCAGATGGCAGACCCCTCGATATCCCCGATGCAAAAGGAGCTTCTTGACAAGCACTACCTGAGAAAGCACGGAGAGAACGCATATTATGGACAGAAAAAGTAAAGCTCCCATCGACCATCTTCTTGTCGGAAAAGCATTCCGCAAGGTCTTTGGAACGGCTTTGAAGGAGCTGGGATATGTAAACGTCAAGGGCAATCCCTGCTGCCTTGTCCGTCCTGTTTCGGATGAGATAATCCACATCCTTACGGCACGCCATATCTACAGCACTGTACCCGAGCATTATGTGTTTGATATATACGGCGCAGTTGCCACAGTATATCGCCGTGAGCTGAAGCTGAAGCCGAATTTTCTGGCAAAGGACAATTTCTGCTGGTTCATCAACTGCGTTAAGGTGGTAACAGAAGCCGACGGCTATACGGACAGTGAAATGGAAAGAGAATGCGTGAGGGCAGTTGCAAGATTCCCGTACCGTGATAGGGAAACGGTAATGTCAGCCATGGAAAACGCTCTGCTTGCGGCAAAAGACATCATCCTTCCCGAAATGAATGATGCAACGGACCTGAGATCATGTATCAGATTCTTCATACGCTATGCTCCTTTCACTATCCCAAACGATGAGCGGCTGAGCCGCTGGGACTATGACGAGGGATTGATAATTCCCGACAACTACTACGAGGATGACTTTCGTGAAAATCACGACAGAAAGCTCGCAAAGGATATTGCAGAGATC
>JAGAKC010000359.1 GCA_017848155.1 Oscillospiraceae bacterium
AGGTCTTACCGACTATCAGCTTGCCATGACGCTTTCGAATGAGATAGAGGAGCTTCGTAAAAAGCAGGAGGAAGCTATGTCTGTCTGGGAGGAAGCCTCTATTGCACTGGAGGAATTTGACATATGACAAAGCAGATAAGGGAATATCTTGAATATATCCATGCTTTTATGGCAGGGGAGCATACTCACGAGGAGTACGCAGCGGAGCGAGAGCTTCTGTTAAAGAGAATTGAGCTTTTTCAGCATGAAAGACTGATACATCTGCTGGTAACTCTTGCGTTCGCAGTTTTTTTCCTGCTGTCGCTCTTCATGTTCCTTGTAAAGGGCGGAGCAGGACTAATGGTGCTTGCGCTGCTTTTTCTGGTGCTGCTTATTCCGTATATCAAGCACTATTATTTTCTGGAAAACTCTGTACAAAAGCTATATATTTTATATTATAAGATAGAAAAGAACTAGAAATATCAATTTTTTACAAATATCAGTAGATAATTTACTCTTTTTTGTTGATATTTTTTTTTTGAACCCCTTTACAAATTATTTATTTCTGTTATAATAATCACTGGTTTATGTATTTATTTGTGCGTAGATCAGTGTTTTTTTTGTTATTAGTCACTTAATTTGATATCTTCAGCGGATAATTTAGTTTGTTACGGTAAACGATTACAATACGAATAGAAAAGAGGGGTAAGAATGTTCCTGTTCAAATGGCTATGGAAAAATATGAAAGGGTGTAGGGGTATCTATATCGTTGCATTGTGCATGACAGTAATATGTCAGTCGATGTATATCCTTACTCCTTATTTTACTCAGCAGATAACTGATACATTTATTATCAATGATAATGCTGCAAAAAATCTACAGGAGCACTCTGATGTGTTGATAGGAATGCTCCTTGCGATGGTCGGATTCACGCTGCTCAGGGGTGCGATACAGTACAGCAGCAACCTGATGTACGAGCATTCTTCACAGAGCCTTATATATAATGTACGTAAGGTGCTTTTTGATAACATCGAGCGTCAGGATGCGACCTTCTATAACAGATACCGCACGGGCGACATCATGACGAGAGTTTCGGGCGACCTTGAAATGGTACGTCATTCTATCGCATGGATAATCAAGACGATGGTTGAGTGCATTGTGCTGTTTTCAGCTTCGCTCATCTTCTTTTTCTCGATAGACTGGCTAATGGCGCTTTGTCTGATAGCACTGACGCCCGTTATCCTTTTCATAACATGGATGCTGAAAAAGAATGTCGGACCCATGTGGGTAATCAACCGTGACAAGCTGTCTGCGCTTAACACAGCCGCAGAGGAGAATATCTCGGGAAACCGTGTTATAAAGGCTTTTGCCCGTGAGGATCACGAGATAGAGCGCTTTGACGAGCATTCAAAGGAATACAATCAGGCAAACAAGAACGCAGCCTTTATGTGGCTCAAGTTTTTCCCTTTCCTTGAGATAACTGCACAGTCACTGTCTGTTGTAATGCTTATCTGCGGAGGTCTGTTCGTTATCAACGGCAGGATCACTCTGGGCGATTACATGGCGTTTTCAGGTCTTATCTGGACTCTTTCAAACCCCATGAGGACTTTAGGTAACATCGTTAATGATCTGCAGCGCTTTACTGCTTCCGCAAACAAGATCATCGAGATATACTACGGAAGTCCAAGGATAGTAACACGTTCCGATGCCGTAGATAAGCCCGGTCGCTTTGAGGGCAGGGTAGAGTTCGATCACGTAAGCTTCTCTTACGGCGACACGATGATACTTGATGACATATCCTTTGAGATCGAACCCGGACAGACAGTTGTCATCATGGGCGAAACAGGTTCGGGTAAAACTACGCTTATAGACCTCATTCCCAGAATATATGATGTCAGATCTGGCGAGGTAAGGATAGACGGCATCAATGTAAATATGCTGAAGCTTGAACAGCTCAGAGGAAATATAGGAGTTGCGACACAGGATGTGCTGCTTTATTCCGATACGATAGATGGAAACATCAGCTTCGGTGATACTTCAATGTCAGTAGATGAGGTCTACAAGGTGGCAGCTGCGGCTGACGCAGATGGCTTTATACGCAGGCTCAGCGATGGATATGATACCATCGTCGGCGAGCGAGGAGTTGGTCTTTCGGGCGGTCAGAAGCAGAGGATATCTCTTGCAAGAGCGCTTGCAGTAAAGCCGTCGATACTCATTCTTGACGATACGACATCTGCTGTTGACCTTGAAACAGAAAAGCATATTCAGGACGCACTGAATAACCTTGATTTTGCATGCACGAAAATAATTATTGCGCAGCGTATCTCCACCGCAAGAACAGCTGATAAGATAATCGTTCTGAAGGACGGAAAGATACTCGAGCAGGGCACTCACGATGAGCTCATCCAGCGTAAGGGATACTATCGTGAGGTATATGATCTTCAGAAGTAAAGGAGGGATAATAAATGGCAAGAAACAAATTTGATGTTGATGAAACGCTTGAGACCCCATTTGACATACGACATCTGAAACGTTCTCTGGTCTATGCGGCAAGATATAAAAAGAGAATCGCATTATCCCTCACATTAAGTGCGGTCGGAGTCATAATCGGACTTTAATCTCCGCTTATCGTTCAGAATGCTATTGATAATTATCTCCCTCGTCCTGACCGTCCTACAAGTGATGTGACGATGCTGATAGTCAGTGGCGCAGCACTTATGTTGTGTATCGTTGTGAGCGTAATCTTTGCAAAGATACGCTCCAAAATGATGACAAGAGTAGGTCAGGATATCGTTTATGACATCAGAAAAGACCTTTTCGAGCACATGCAGAAGCTGTCCTTCGAGTACTATGACAGCCGTCCCCACGGAAAGATACTGACAAGGATAATCAACTACATCAACTCCATTTCCGACCTTATGACAAATGGTCTGATAAACTTTATCCTTGAGATATTCAATCTTATTTTTATCACGATATTCATGTTCTTTGTCAGCTGGCAGCTGGCTCTGGTCACTATGGCTGGACTTCCTGTATTTGCAGTGATAATGCTTGTGATCAAAAATCATCAGCGTAAGGCATGGCAGTCCGTTTCCAACAAAAGCTCCAACATGAACGCTTATCTTCATGAGAGCATAGTGGGAGTAAAGATATCGCAGATTTTTACACGTGAGGAAGAGAATGCCGAGATAAACGACCGCCTTGCAATTGCATATAAAAAATCGTGGATGAAGGCAGTCAGCCTGTCAAACCTCGTGTGGCCTACAACAGATATCATATCCATAACTGTTCGTGCTGGTATTTTTGGCGTTGGTCTGCTCGGCTTTGGCGGAACGATGACGCTTGGTACTATCCTTGCCATGACTGATTATTCCGCGCGCTTCTGGCAGCCGCTCATGAACCTTTCCAACCTTATGAATACCTTCATCAATGCGGTCGCATATCTGGAGCGAATCTTTGAGATGATGGATGAGCCTGTAACGGTAGATGACGCACCTGACGCAGTTGAGATGCCCGAGATAAAAGGCGATGTACACTTTGAGAACGTAACCTTTGCTTATGAGGAGGGCATCAATATCCTTGAAAATCTCAGCTTTGATGTAAAGGCAGGAGAGAGTATAGCTCTTGTCGGTCCTACAGGCGCAGGAAAAACTACCATCGTAAATCTGATATCACGTTTTTACAACATAAACGGCGGTACGGTAAGGGTAGATGATAGCGATATATCAAAGGTTACGCTGAAGTCGCTGCGCTCCCAGATGGGAATAATGCTTCAGGACAGCTTCATATTCAGCGGAACTATCCGTGACAACATCAGATACGGTAATCTTGAAGCAACAGAAGAACAGATACGCCAGGCTTGCAGGATAGTGGGCATCGACGAATATATCCGTTCGCTTAAGGATGGCTATGATACGGTAGTAAATGAGCGGGGAGCAGGACTTTCGCAGGGTCAGAAGCAGCTTATCGCATTTGCCAGAACTATCGTATCCGATCCCAAGATACTCGTCCTTGATGAGGCTACGTCCTCGATAGACGCAAAGACAGAAAGATATCTCCAGAACGGACTTAATCATCTGCTTCAGGGCAGAACATCCTTTATCATTGCGCACCGCCTGTCTACGATACGTAATTGCGACAGGATAATGTATGTATCCAACAAAGGTATAACCGAGGCAGGTACTCATGACGAGCTTATGGCTAAAAAGGGTGATTACTACAGGCTCTATACGGCACAGTCTGTATGATGCTTGACAAAACATATGTGATATGCTAAAATAATTGTAATATAATAGTTGCCACCGGGTAACAAAATGCTGAACACTGCATTCGTCCGCACATCGTTAGGTCTTAGAAGATGTGCGGGACGGGTGCATTTTTTTTGGAGGTAATGATGAAACTACTTGAGCCTTTCAGACTGCTGACAAGATTTGAATGGATCTTATGGATATCGTCACTTATGGTTGTTATACTGTCTTTTATTCTTTCTGGGTCAGGAGATGTGCTTAACCTTATTGCATCGCTTCTTGGTGCAACGGCGCTTATCTTTGTTTCAAAAGGGCATGTTCTTGGACAGGTGTTGACAGTCGTCTTTGCCGTATTCTACGGCATAATATCATATCATTTTACTTATTACGGGGAGATGATAACATATCTTGGAATGACAGGCCCTATGGCAGTTATGGCGATAATCTCCTGGCTTCGCCATCCATATAAGGACTCATCAGAGGTCGAGGTCAGCACTGTGAGCAAAGCTCAGCTGATAATAATGACGATATCTGCTTTGTTGGTTACTGCGGCGTTTTATTTCATACTAAAGGCATTTAACAATGCAAATCTTATCTGGAGCACCGTGTCAGTAACAACCAGCTTTATTGCATCCTATCTTACGTTTCTGCGCAGTCCATTCTACGGACTGGGTTATGCTGCTAACGATGTGATCCTCATCATTTTGTGGGTATCAGCTTCTATGCAGG
>JAGAKC010000360.1 GCA_017848155.1 Oscillospiraceae bacterium
AATGAATATATGGACAGATATATTTCTTTTAGTTCTGATACTATTGTTTATAACATAAGAAAGCCTGAGAAAATCAATTCTCAGGCTTTGCGTTTAGTTCTTCATTTTTTCTTATTGCTCACATTGCTAAGCGGATTATTCTGCATAGCGCTCTGCATCTGAGCATTTGAAACATGAGTATATATCTGTGTAGTATTGAGGTTTTCGTGTCCGAGAACATCCTTTAATACACGAACATCAACACCGTTCTGATACATCAGTGTTGCTGCGGTGTGTCGCAGCTTATGAACTGATAATCCCATATTGTCAAGTCCGCAGCTTTTGAAGCATTGTTCGACTATCTGCTGGACCCGTCGATTTGATATCCTTGTACCACGTCGACTCAGGAAAAGCGCATCCTCTTTAGCATTGAGCGGTCTGTTACCGTTGTTTTTTCTGGTTTCTTCGTCAGTGATCTCAGGCGCTATGTAATCCATGTAAGCGTTTACACAAGCATTATTCAGATAAACGATACGTTCCTTGCTGCCTTTACCGAGCACTTTGAGTGAATAAACTTCAGCGCCGCTTGGATCATGAGTACATCTGATATCCCTGATATTTATGCCGACAAGTTCAGACAGACGCATTCCGCAATTGAGCAAAAAAACGACAATACAGAAATCACGTTTCTGATCCGGAGTTTCTATATTACTCAGCATCTCCAGAGCCTGTTCGAGCGTAAGATACTTTGGAAGCGCAGGCTTTGGCGATGGCAGCTCAAGATTAGTCATAGGACTAACTTCAAACAGCCCCTTGTTATTTGTGAGGAATTTAAAAAACTGTCTTAATGCAACTGCTTTTCGATATCTGGCTTTATGTTCATTTGATTTCTCATTCTTTTCAAATATAAGAAATTCCTGCGCAAGCATCAGGTCAACTTTTTTAATTTCAGCTTCGGTTATATCAGTAATATCTATTTTTGAAAATTCTTCAGGATCATCAGAAGCCCGACCTAATCTGATCTTATAGAAACGAAAGAAAGAACGCAGATCTGTATAATAATTCAGTACAGTAAGCTCTGAACGATTTTTTACAAGCTGCAAATATACAAGATAATCTTTGAGCAGCTGCGGCGCATTGTCATAATTGTTCGTCTTTTTCATTTTATCCTCCTCTCTATTTCGTAAAATTTCTATTTTACGAAATTAGGTATATTTCATTTCTGCCCTATTATATTATACTGACACCATCAACTGACTTATAGAATAATATCGGATGCATAATTTTTATCACATGATCCAATTCATTCATGAATATAACTACAGACTCCATCATAAAGATATACGGTAAAGACATCATTAATGGAGGTACAAAATGAAAGAGTATCTGCCTGAAGGCCGCTTATTAAATTCATCCGAAAACAGAAATGATATGAGATCATATTTTGATCTTATGGAATGTTTGAAAGATGAGCGTATCATTGAAGCACCGTGTATCATATGTGACAGTAGGCATAATCTTATAGTAGACCTTGGGTGCATGCGTGGTGTGATACCACGGGAGGAAGGCGCCATCGGTATTGTGGAGGGTTCAACCAAGGATATAGCCCTCATATCACGGGTCAATAAGCCGATATGCTTTAAGATCATTGATTTCAGCAGGGACGAAAACGATAATATCTATGCTATATGCTCAAGAAAAGCTGCACAGATAGAATGCCTTAATGAGTATATACTGAAAAAAGTTCCCGGTGATGTTATCTCTGCGAGAGTTACGCATCTTGAACAATTCGGCTGCTTTGTGGATATTGGCTGTGGTATCCCGTCACTTATACCGATAGATCTGATATCAGTTTCACGTATCTCGCATCCCTCTGACAGATTCTGCGTAGGCCAGGACATATTTGTAGCAATAAAGTCCATCGAGGATAATCGTATATGTCTGACCCATAAGGAGCTGCTAGGAACATGGGATGAAAACGCAGCAGCATTTGAGCAGGGTGAAACTGTAACAGGAATAGTACGTTCTGTCGAGGATTATGGAGTATTCATTGAGCTTGCTCCCAATCTTGCAGGGCTTGCCGAGCCACGTGGTGATATAGCTGTAAATTCACATGCAAGCGTGTATATAAAAGCCATTATCCCTGAAAAAATGAAGATCAAGCTCATTATAGTCAGTACCTCTCACGATACATATAAAAATAATGAGCTTGGTTATTATATTACCTCAGGGCATATTGACAGCTGGATATATTCAAGCATGTCGTCAAGCAAAATGGTCAGGACTGATTTTTGATCTTCTTCCAATATTCCTGAGCACCTTTTTCGTGTTTGTTATCGCCAAACTGATAGTATACTTTATCCTTAAGTGCATCAGGCAGATATTGCTGCTGTACCCAGTGGTTGGGATAGTCATGGGGATACAGATAATGTTGTCCTTTGACCTTGGCATCGATACCATCGCAATGTTCGTTCTGCAGGTGTCTTGGGAAGTCACCCACTTCCCCGTTTTCGATATCTGCCAAAGCTGCGTTCATTGCCAGATAAGCACTGTTGGACTTTGGCGATGTTGCAAGTAATATAACAGCTTCGGCAAGCGGTATACGAGCCTCGGGAAGTCCTAGCTGCATTGCACTGTCCACGCACGCCTTTACTATCGGAACAGCCTGTGGATATGCAAGTCCTACATCCTCGCTTGCAATAACGAGCAGACGTCGTGACAGCGATATGATATCTCCTGCGGCAATAAGTCTTGCTGCATAATGGATAGCGGCATTTTCATCAGAGCCACGTATAGATTTCTGTAGAGCTGACAGAAGATCGTAGTGCTGATCACCATCACGGTCGTATCGCATGTTGCTTCGCTGTGTAAGCTCCTGTGCGAGAGCGAGGTCTACCCTGCCGTCTACAGCCGTTAAGGCACATAATTCTACAGTGTTAAGGGATTTTCTTACATCTCCCCCACAGCCCTGACTTATGTACTTAACAGCGTCATCGTCAAGAGAATATTCAATTCCGTTTTCCTCTGAAAGAACGGCAAATCCGCGCCGTATCGCCTTTTCCAGCTCTGACGGAGTTACAGGCTTGAATTCAAACACTGTGCTTCGTGACAGGATAGCATTATATACATAAAAGTACGGATTCTCTGTTGTTGACGCAATAAGAGTAATGCTTCCGTCCTCGATGTATTCCAGCAGGCTTTGCTGCTGTTTCTTGTTAAGATACTGGATCTCGTCAAGGTATAGCAGTATTCCGCTGCTGCCGAAGAATGTGTCGATCTCGGAAACGACGCTTTTGATATCCGCAGTGGATGCAGATGTACCATTCAGCTTATGCAGACGCATGTTTGCGGATTCCGCAATGATACGTGCTATCGTGGTCTTCCCTACTCCTGATGGCCCGTAGAATATCATATTCGGGATCTTGCCTGATTCGATCACTCTGGAAAGAGGTTTGTTCTCTCCTATCAAATGGGATTGCCCCACTACATCGTTTAATGTGGTGGGGCGAATTCTGTCTGCTAAAGGCATAATTATAATCCTCTGTGCTCCTTAAGAAGAGCATTTATCTTTGCATGGGGGTCAATAACGTTGCTGATGGAAGTGTCATGGTTGATGGATGCAATAAAATATGCAATATACTTTGATACATCTACCTCATGGAACCAAGGTCTGCTGAGAAGCTCAGGTGAACGATAAGTAAGATTGGTACCGAATACACCGTCGATAACACCCTCCTCGTATGCCTTGTCAAAGGAAGCAAGACCGCTGGTGAACATGCCATATGTAGCATAAGCAAATACACGCTTTGCCTTACGACCCTTCATTTCTCTCGCAATATCAAGCATGGATTCACCCGATGCAATAATATCGTCAGCAACAAACACGTCCTTGCCCTCAACGCTTGCGCCGAGGTACTCATGTGCAACGATAGGATTACGTCCGTTTACTATAGTGGAATAATCACGGCGCTTGTAGCACATACCGAGGTCTACACCCATTACAGACGCATAGAACATGTTTCTGTTCATAGCTCCCTCATCAGGGCTTACGACCATGAAATTGTCCTTGTGAACTATGATATCAGGGAACGCCTTGAGAAGTGCCTTGAGCACCTGATAGGACGGCATGATGTTGTCAAAGCCCATGAGCGGAATAGCGTTGCAGACTCTGGGGTCATGTGCATCAACTGTGATGACATTGGAAACACCGATCCTGTGCAGCTCCTGTAAAGCTACAGCACAGTCAAGAGATTCACGGTAGCTTCTTCTGTGCTGTCTGCCGCCGTAAAGCAGAGGCATAATAACGTTTATTCTGTGAGGCTTGCCGCTTGCAGCCTGAATGATACGCATAAGATCCATATAGTGATCATCAGGGCTCATGGAGTTTTCCTGACCAAAGAGCTGATACTTGCAGTTATAGTTACCTACGTCCACAAGGATAAAGAGGTCCTTTCCTCTTACAGTGCTCTTGATAAGACCCTTTGCGTCACCTGACTGGAAACGGGGGCACTCACACTCGATGAGAAAATCATCGTGCTTCTGGCCGTTTCTGTCAGCCCATCTTTCGAGATATCCGTTTATCTTTGCTCCCAGCTCCTGAGTGCCATTCATAGCGATAAGTCCGAGAGGTGCCACGGAATTATAGTTATTGTACAGTACTTCGGTGTTCTTGATATTTGTCATCTTTGTATCTTCCTTTTATTCGTTCTATATATTAATAAAGCGGGTATTTGTTGCAGATGTCTGTTACCATGCTGCGTACCTTCTCCTTGTTGCCCTCGAAGTCCTTGGCAATAAGATAGATGCACTCACCGATAACCTTCATGTCGTCCTCAACAAGACCTCTTGTGGTAACTGCGGGAGTAC
>JAGAKC010000361.1 GCA_017848155.1 Oscillospiraceae bacterium
GGGGCGAACTGTGTTCGCCCCTTAAATGTTACCCGTTATTTATTTACACCGCATAGCACTCAAACCTTTTCAGCACCCTTGTTTTAGCGATGACGCCGATGATGACCACTCCGCAGACCATTCCGAAAGCGCCCTGCAAGAGGTTTCCGGGCACGCTTGCCCATGCGCCCTCAAAGCTCTTTCCCAGCAGCAGCGCCGCATACAGGTAGTATCCCCCCACCATTATCAGCTCGCCTGTGGCTGCGCCGATGATGTGACCTGCTGTGCGCAGCTTTTCGCTCTTTTCGATGAACATTCTTGCTATAACTGCGGCGGACAGTGCGATAAGTCCCTTTACGACAAGGGTGCAGGGGATGTAGTGCGCATACCCCGTAAACAGGTCAGCCATCGCCGAGCCTATAGCAGCTGCTGCGGTGCCGTAAGCGGGTCCCAGTATCCATGCCCCCACCAGTATGAAGCAGTCGCCGAAATTCACATATCCCTGCAATGGCGACGGTATCTGTATCACCATAGTCGCAACGCATATCAGTGCGGTAAACATCGCCGCCACCGACAGCTTAAGGAGCTTTCTGTTTTCAGTTGTCATAAATATCACTTGCCTTTCTTTTCCTGCTTCCTATTATATCAATTTCTGGTCATGTTTCAATGTCCAGAATGATATTATCTGATAATACCAGATTCGGGCGCAGAGTTTTTTGTTGACAAACCTGCGGCTATGGATTATACTTGTAATATATGGGCATGGCTATATTACGGAGGATTCTGACATGGAGATAAAGACAGATATAAATAAAGGACTTTCGGGGGAGGAGGTGCTCTCCCGCATAAACAGCGGCAAAAGCAACGGCAGCTTTTCCGTAAAGACAAAAAGCGTGGGGCAGATATTAAAGGATAACATTTTTACCCTCTTCAACCTGATAAATGTGATACTTGCGGTATTCGTTGCGCTTACGGGCAGCTACCGCAATATGCTCTTCATGGGCGTGATACTCTGCAATATCGCCATCGGTATTTTTCAGGAGATACGCTCAAAGCGCACCATCGACAGGCTCTCGCTGATATCTGCGCCGAAAGCGCACCTGCTTCGTGACGGGGAGGAGATGACTGCGCCCGTTTCGGATATCGTGATGGATGATATCATGCTGCTTTCATCAGGCAGGCAGATATGCGCCGACGGAATACTGCGTGAGGGCAGCTGCGAGGTGGACGAGAGCCTTATCACGGGCGAGAGCGACCCCATAGTAAAGCACGAGGGGGACGAGCTGCTTTCGGGCAGCTTCGTCATCAGCGGCGCTGTAAAGGTGCAGGTGACACGTGTGGGTGCGGAGAGCTACGCAAACAGGATAGCGAGCGGCGCAAAGTACGTGAAAAAGCAGAATAGCGAGATGATGCGCTCCATCAACAGGATAATCAGCACCGTTTCGGTATGCATAGTGCCGTTTGCGCTGGTGCTTTTCTTCAAGGCGATATTCATAACTCAGCAGAGCTTCGGCCGTGGCATAGTCAGCACCGTTGCGGCGCTTATCGGCATGATACCCGAGGGACTTGTGCTGCTGACCAGTATAGCGCTTGCGGTGAGCAGCATACGGCTTGCGGCAAGGCAGACCCTGTGTCAGGACCTGTACAGTGTGGAGCACCTTGCGAGGGTGGACGTGCTGTGCCTTGACAAGACGGGCACGATAACCGAGGGCTGCATGGAGGTGACGGAGCTTATCTCCGTTGACAGCGGCTTTGACAGTGAAAGGGCGCTGTGTGCGTTTGCGCATGCGATGAGCGACCCTAACCCCACGCTTTCTGCGATACAGGCGAGATTCACCAAAAGCACCGACCTTGTACCCACTGATACCATCCCATTCTCGTCAGCGAGAAAGTGGAGCGCTGCGGTATTCGGCGGCGAGGGAGTCTACGTCGTGGGAGCGCCCAGCTTCGTGCTTTCGGAGGAGGGATATGCTGCGGTAAAGCCGCTTGCGGAGGAGTATTCAGAAAAGGGCATGAGAGTGCTGGTGCTCGCACACAGCAAGTCGCAGCCGAAGGACGGCGCACTGCCCGATGACATCGCCGCAAAGGCGCTGGTGGTGCTGTCCGACAAGGTGCGTGAAACTGCGCCCGAAACGCTGCGCTACTTTAAGGAGCAGGGCGTTACGCTTAAGGTCATCTCGGGCGACGACCCCGTAACTGTGGCAAACGTTGCGAAAAGGGCGGGTCTTG
>JAGAKC010000362.1 GCA_017848155.1 Oscillospiraceae bacterium
GCTGGAGCTTTTAAGCGCCGCTTCGGTATTCATCACCACTTTCATTCCGATATTTGCAGGGATACTGTCGGTAATGGGACGTACAGCCTCGGCGTCCGCCGTGAATGCCGTTACCCTCGCCGCAACGCAGCTCTTCTCACAGCTTGCGGTGAATCTCCTCGCCCCCCTTTGCGGCACGATAATGGGGCTTGCCATAACGGGTGCGATACATCCGCAGCTGGATACGGCGAAGCTGGGCGAATCCATCAGAAAAGCGGTGGTAGGGGCGCTGGGTCTGCTGATGACCCTGTTTATGAGCATACTTTCGGTGCAGACCGTCGTGACAGGCTCGGCTGACAGCATGCTGATACGCACGGCGAAATTCGCAGTTTCCTCGGGAGTGCCGCTCATCGGCGGCACCATCTCCGACGCTGTCGCAACGGTGCACGGCGGACTTGCGCTCATCAAAAGCAGCGTCGGCACCTTCGGGATAATCGCAGCGGCGGTGATGATACTTCCGACGCTTGTCAGCGTGACCTGCTACAGGCTCGCAATAGGCGCCGCCGAAGCTGTCAGCGACATTTTCGGCACAAAGGAGCTTTCCGCACTGCTGAAATCAGGCGGTGCGGTGGTGTCGATAATAAGCGCCGTGATAGCCTGCTTTCTGCTGCTTAATACCATCGCTGCGGTGATAATGCTCGCCATGGGCAGCGGCATTGCCTGAAAGGACGGTGCGGCATGCAGTTTCTCACCACCGTATGTATGGCGGCGATAGCCTCGGCGCTTTTCAGGATACTTGTACCAGAAAGTAAAAACACAAAGCAGATATCGCTGCTTATAGCGTGTATATTCCTGCTCGCTGTCATCAAAGCATTCACGGGAGCGGAGCTTAAGATAGAGCCGCCCTCGGTAACTCTCACCGACGGCGAGGACTATCTGCGGCTTTCGGGACAGGTCGACCGTGAGCTTCAGAAAAGGATATGCGGAGAGCTTTCCGACAAGCTGTACGCACTTTTGGAGGAGCAGGATATATTTCCCGAACAAATTCACGTGAACGTTAATATTTCGGGCACGTACAGCATATCTATTACACAGGTGAAGCTCGTTCTTTCAAAGGAGCAGCAGGACAGAGCCGAGGACGCAGTACGCACCGCAGAGAGCGTGCTGTCCGAGGATATAGAGCTTAAGGTCGTGATAAAGGAGTGAGGGCAGCAGATGCAGCTGATATCAGAAAACGCAGGACTTCTGTCAAAGCCGAAGCTGCAAAAGGCGGCGGTCATCATCGGCGTGGCGCTGATAGTGCTGATATTCATAAGCACGCTGACGCCGAAGGAGAGCGCACAGGCTCCCCCCGCATCCGAAAGCACCGCCGAAACGGAGCAGCGCCTTGAAGCACGGCTGGAAGAGCTGCTGTCCGAGATAGAGGGAGTAAGCTCGCCGAAGGTGATGCTGACCCTCGACAGCACCGAGGAGCACGTGTACGCACGTGACAGCAGGAGCGGCAGCAGCAGCTCACAGGACGAGGGCGGCACGCAGGGCTCGGACGATAACGAGGACACGGTGGTGCTGGTGGGAAGCGGCAGTGCCGAAAGCGCACTGGAGCAGAGCACGGTGCTGCCGAAGGTGCGTGGAGTTGCGGTGGTGTGCGGCGGCGCACAGGACCCGACCATAAAGGAAAAGGTAGTCAACACCGTTTCGGGGGTGCTGGGAATAGGCGCCTCACGGGTGTATGTTACATACTGACGAAGGGAGAATAACATGAAACGTCTTAATCTTATCATCGGGAAAAAGCAGCTGGTGGTGGCAGGACTTACTGTGCTGCTGGGAGCTGCGGTGGCAGTTAATTTCGCACTGGACAGCGGCACTAAAAAGGACCTCACACAGCCGTCCGCCGAGGTCAGCGCAAGCAACTACGGCGAAGCGGAATATGTATCGCAGGAGCTGACGGACACCGACGCATACTTTGCGCAGGCACGCCTTGACAAGCAGGCGAGCCGTGACGAAGCCGCAGAGGTGCTGCGCAGCATGTATCAGGGCGGCGACCTGACCACTGACGAGCTTTCCATGGTGGCTGACGATGCGATGCAGCTTAGCGGACTTATCGAAAGCGAGAACAAGATAGAATCGCTGCTGAAGGCACAGGGCTTTGAGGAAGCGCTGTGCTATCTCAGCGACGACAGCGCCAACATCATCGTAAAGACCACAGGTCTTGACGCCGCAGGCGCTGCCAAAATAAAAAGCACGCTGCTCTCCGAGTATGAGGTCAGCAGCGACGGCATAACCATCGTAGAGGTGAACTGAAAAAAGCACCGCCGCACGGCTCTGTAAAGCCATACGGCGGTGTTTTCTTTATTCGGATTCAGGTCAGCTGCCGCATATCTCTTTCTGCTTTTTTCTGCTGAATGAAGCCAGCACAAGACCGTAAGCCTTGTCGAGAAGCTCTGTCAGAAGCTCGTCAGATACCGCTCCGTCAGCTTTTACGGAGTTCCAGTGCTGCTTGTTCATGTAGTAGCCGGGAATGATGTCCTCATATGTGCTGCGCAGGTATTCGCCCTCCGCAGGAAGCAGCTTAAGCGTTATATAGTACGGCTTAAGCTCACCGTCAAGGCACACTGCCGCAAACATCTTTCCGCCCACATTGTACCTTATCCAGCGCCAGTCGGGCTGCAGGTCACGTGTAACTCCGCACTTCTCTGTGAGATACCCGTCCAGCCACCTGTATTTCAGACCGGAAAGTCCTTTTGTGATAATATCCTCGCTCATATCTCAGCTCCCATTCCTTTCAGAAATCTCAGCTTTTTTATTATAAGGGTGCTGCGCCACCAGTTTTCGGCAAGCGTAAACTCACGGTAGTCTGTCCACCACTCCCACGGCACGGTAAACGAGCCGTCAGCCAGCTGCTGCTCTGCGATAAGCTCGCACTCGGCGCTTACGAGCTCCTCGTTTCCGCTGTAGAATATGCTGTCACGGTCAAGGATAAAGTCGGACGGCAGCGGCACATACTCTTTCCCCCACTTGTCCGTATCACGGCAGATATTCAGGTCTACCTGTGCTTTCAGCTTTTCCCTGAAAAGCTCCATATCTGTTAGCTGAACATCCGCCCTACACAGATATTCATACAGCGAAATAAAGCAGCCCGTAATATGCATTTCCTCAAAGGGTGCGCTCTCTGTAAACCATCGTATCGCCTGTGCCGCTATCTCACAGCCCCTTTTGTACAGAGGAGCATCCTTTTCCGCAAATCTCACGATAAAGCCTGCCAGCGCAGCGGTGGGGTTGTAGCCTGCTTCACCTGCGCCTTTATGCTCCCACCATATCGCATGGGGACAGTCATTGTTTGAGGGTACGGTATTCAGCCACTGCCCCCTTTGCGCATCGAGATCCTTTCCGCTGTCAAGATAGCGCAGTATCCCCTGCATTATCGGGTGCGAGCTGTCTGTAAAGCCTATCTCCGAAAGTATCTCGGTCGCCTGCCAGGTCTGTATCGGCAAGGACATCGGATTGAAGCAGTCCGCCTCCAGCGCATGTCCGAAGCCGCCGTCCTCATTCTGATAGAATGACAGTGCGGTCAGTACGTCCCCGACGCTGCCGCCCTCGAAATGGAAACGGAAGCGTGCAAGGTCAACGGGACGTGCGTTTCGGTAGATAAATTGTCTTGCTTTTTCTGTTAAGGTCATCGTTATCACTCCTTTATGGCAGCACCTGCCGCAAGGCTCTTTTCCCTTACTTATGGCAGGTGTATCATCCCTTAAAGTATATCATATCATTTCGGCGCTGTATTGTAAAAATCCGACATCACCGCAGCTTCATGGCAAGCTCCACCGCATCACGCATGCTCATTAAATGGCGCTTTCTGAAATCATTCAGCAGGTGCGCCTGGTCGAAGTAGCCGAAGCGCTCCACAGCATCCGCAGCGTCAAAGCGCCTGCCCGACATAAGCTCCTGCCAGAGGAGCTGGTAGCGCACAAGGTCGGAAAAGGTCTTTGGCGACACTCCGATATGTGACGAAAAGATGCGCTCCAGCGACCGCTCCGACAGTGCGATGCTGCCGCAGATATCGGTCAGCCGTGCCCTTCCGCATGATGATATCATCATGTGCAGCACATTCATAAGGTCATTGTTTACTCTTATCCCGTCCAGCCTTTTCAGCAGGAATCGCTCCGCCGCAGCCGCCTTTCCCGTAAGGGTCGGCACATCGAAAAGCAGCGGCTGGAGCTCCTTTCGCAGTGCGGAGAAAAACTCGTCAACGGGGAAATATCTGTTTCTGGTGGAGGAAAGGTCACGCTCCGCAAACAGCACCGCCGTCCATGCGTAGAATCTTATCGCAAACGTGGCATTGATATGCACTTTTGCGCCGACATCGGTCCCAAATGTCTTGTGTGAGCGCTCATCCACGCAGCACACTCCGCCCGTCCAGCAGCTGTCTGTATAGTCGATGTCGAAGATAATGTCAATGCACGTGTCGGGAATGACCAGTCCGCTTCCTGCGGCAGAGGGCAAGGGTCTGCGTGTGCCCCAGAAGCAGCGGATATACGGGCGCAGCGCAGGACACGGCATAAGCTCGCAGTAGCTGTCGTCCTGCGAAAACGGCGACGCAGTAAGCGGTCGGTACATATCGGTAAGTCGCTTCACACCTCTCCCCCCCTTTTGAAACAGTATAGCACATCACGGCGCTTTTTTCAATGGTGATAGTCATAATGCACAATCAAACAGAGTTTTTCACAGCGATATTCACAAAGTTCCCCAGTTGACAAAACGCCGCCTTTCGTATATAATGTAATACAGAAACAACGGCGTTTCGTCTAAGGGGCAGGTGTACCCTGACGGGACGTTTTTTATTTTGGAGGTACTTTATGTCAGAGCATTTCAACGTGGTCGAGCAGTTCGGTATAGACGTATTCAACGAGGGCACGATGCGCCAGCGCCTGCCCAAGAACGTGTACAAGCAGCTCAAACAGACCATAGCAGAGGGCACGCAGCTTGACAGCAGCATCGCTGACGTGGTGGCAAGTGCGATAAAGGACTGGGCGATAGAAAAGGGCGCAACGCACTTCACGCACTGGTTCCAGCCAATGACGGGCATCACCGCCGAGAAGCACGACAGCTTCATCACCCCCGTGGGCGACGGCACAGTCATAATGGAGTTTTCGGGCAAGGAGCTGATAAAGGGCGAATCCGATGCGTCCAGCTTCCCGTCAGGCGGTCTGCGAGCTACCTTCGAGGCAAGGGGCTACACCGCATGGGACCCCACGTCCTACGCATTCGTGAAGAACGGCTCGCTGTACATCCCCACCGCATTCTATGCGTACTCAGGCGAAGCGCTTGACAAGAAAACACCGCTGCTGCGCTCCATGGACGTGGTATCGGAGCAGGCGCTGAGGATACTGCGGCTGTTCGGAAACACCACCGCAAAGCGTGTAGTTCCCACCATCGGCGCAGAGCAGGAGTACTTCCTTGTGGACAAAAAGACCTATGACCTGCGAAAGGACCTTATCTTTACGGGCAGGACACTTTTCGGTGCACCTGCGCCCAAGGGTCAGGAGATGGACGACCACTACTACGGCTCCATCAAGGCACGTGTTGCGGACTACATGAAGGACCTCGACGAGCACCTGTGGCGCCTCGGTATCGCTTCAAAGACAAAGCACAACGAGGTCGCTCCCGCACAGCATGAGATGGCGCCCATGTACGGTCCCTGCAACATTGTCTGCGACCAGAACCAGCTGACGATGGACATCATGAAGAAGGTCGCACTTGAGCACGGTCTTGTGTGCCTGCTGCACGAAAAGCCTTTTGCAGGCATAAACGGCTCGGGAAAGCACGACAACTGGTCGCTGTCCACTGACGACGGTCAGAACCTGCTCGACCCCGGCTCCTCTCCCATGGAGAATGCGCAGTTTCTTACCTTCCTCACCGCAATTATCAAGGCAGTCGATGAGTACCCCGAGCTTCTGCGCATGTCCGTTGCGACCGCAGGAAACGACCACAGACTCGGCGCAAACGAAGCGCCCCCTGCGATAATCTCCATCTTCCTCGGCGAAGACCTTGAAGCAGTTATCGAGCACCTTGTGGACGGCACGGAATACACCTCAAAGACGGGCACGATGTTCAATGTGGGCGTGTCCTCGCTGCCAAGCTTCCCCATGGACACTACTGACCGAAACAGGACCTCTCCCTTTGCTTTCACGGGAAACAAGTTCGAGTTCAGAATGTGCGGCTCATCGCTCAATATCTCGGGTCCGAATACTGTACTGAACACCATTGTCGCAAACTCCCTGAAGGAATTTGCCGATGAGCTTGAGGGCGCAGAGGACTTCACAAGTGCGCTTAACGACCTGCTCAAAAGGACGATACGTGAGCACAAGCGCATCATCTTCAACGGCAACGGCTACGGCGAGGAATGGTTCAGAGAAGCCGAAAACAGAGGTCTGCCGAATTTCAGGGCGACCATAGATGCGATACCCTCCCTCACCTCACCCAAGAGCGTAAAGCTGTTCACGAAATTCGGCGTGTACACCGAGATAGAGCTTCACGCACGTGAGGAGATAAACCTTGAAAACTACGCAAAGGCAATAAATATCGAGGCGCTGACCGCCGCAGACATGGCACGCACGGAGATACTTCCCGCCGTTATGAAGTACACGAAGGACGTATGCGACGCCGTAGCAAGCAAGAAAGCGCTCGGAATAGAGCCGCAGGTGGAGCTTGCCCTTGCCGAAAAGCTGAACAGCATGACCGTTTCCCTCAGCAGCCTTATCGACGCACTCAATGCCGCAATAATCAGCGCACAGGACAAGAAGGAAGCCTACGCAAAGGCTGTAAGCTGCCACAACGAGGTGTTCACGACCATGCAGAGCCTGCGCGCGGTGGTGGACGGACTTGAAAGCATCGTGGGCGAAAAATACTGGCCATATCCCACCTATGACGAGCTGCTTTATAATATCTGATTGACAAGACGACGCAACTGTTGTATAATAATATATTGGAATATTAAGAGAGTACCCCTCTCACGAAAGGACGATAAACAATGAAGTACGATTTCAGTGCCGTTGAAAGCAAATGGCAGAAATACTGGGACGACCACGGCACGTTCCGCGCAACAGAGGACAAGAGCAAAAAGAAGTTCTATGCCCTCGTAGAATTCCCCTATCCCTCGGGTGCAGGTATGCACGTGGGTCACATCAAGGCTTATTCGGGTCTTGAGGTAGTAAGCAGAAAGCGCAGGCTCCAGGGCTACAATGTACTGTTCCCAATCGGCTTTGACGCATACGGTCTGCCCACAGAGAACACCGCCATCAAGACGGGCGTTCACCCCAGACAGGTAACAGACAACAACATCAAGAAGTTCACAGGTCAGTTAAAGCGTGTAGGCTTCTCCTTTGACTGGGACAGAGTAGTTGACACCACAGAGGAGGACTACTACAAGTGGACACAGTGGATATTCCTGAAGATGTTCGAGAACGGTCTTGTTTTCCGTGACAAGACTCTTGTAAACTACTGCCCCAGCTGTAAGGTAGTACTGTCCAACGAGGACAGCCAGGGCGGCAAGTGCGATATCTGCCACAGCGATATCGTGCAGAAGGATAAGGAAGTATGGTACCTGCGCATCACAGAGTACGCTGACAAGCTGCTGCAGGGTCTGGACGAGGTGGATTACCTCCCCAACATCAGACTCCAGCAGGAGAACTGGATAGGCAAGTCCACGGGCGCTTTCGTGAACTTCTCCATCAAGGAGCACGACGAGAAGCTGCGCATATACACCACACGTCCCGATACACTGTACGGTGTAACTTTCATGGTAATTGCACCCGAGCACCCCATCATCGAAAAGCACCGTGATACCATCGCAAATATCGACGCACTGGACGCATACAAGGCAGAGTGCGCAAAGAAGTCCGAGTTTGAGCGTACACAGCTCGTAAAGGACAAGACAGGTGTAAGGATAGAGGGTCTTACAGCCATCAACCCCATCACCGAAAAGGAGATACCCATCTATGTTGCGGACTACGTAATGATGGGCTACGGCACAGGCGCTATCATGGCTGTACCTGCGCACGATACACGTGACTACGACTTCGCAAAGAAGTTCGGCATAGACATCATCGAGGTCATCAAGGGCGGCGACATCGAGAAGGAAGCCTAC
>JAGAKC010000363.1 GCA_017848155.1 Oscillospiraceae bacterium
CATTGCCTGAAGCAGTTGTCATTAACTCCGAAATGTTCATAGTTGTCCTCCGTTATTGTTTTTATTTTTTTAAACTAAATTATATTATATCCTTTTTCAAGGAATATTTCAAGTAGTACGATAGTTTTTTCACAAATTATTCAGAAAATACAGTTATATCCGATTCCCTGAAAGCACGTGACACCTCATTGCGCAGGCTTTCTGACAGACCGCCGGACATCTGAACGCTGTAGGCTATTCCGCCGTACATGCTGTTCATCTTTCCTGTAAGCGTCTTTGCGGAGATGTACTCGCTTCCGCTTTCCGCAGTGAACTGTACAAGTATCTCGACCGTGCGGAGCTTTGTCTTGTCGCCTGCCGCCTCTGCGGTAGTCGACAGCTTGTCAGCTGCCTCAAGATCGGCTGCAGTCATCTCCAGCATTAGCTTTGCTCCGTTTGCTTTGGCAGCATCGCTGCTTGCACCGATCATCTTCCAGAGAGCCTCCAGCCTTGCAGCGGGATCACGTATCGGAAGATGGCCAAGATATGCGTCATCCGCATTTAGGAACTTCGGGAATATCACATCCGCAAGGATAACTGTCTTGAAGCCTGCCGCCGCAAGCTCAGCAGTGATATCCGCAATATACTTAGAGGTATTTTCAGCAAATGGCGACAGCCACGACTTACCGCCCTTTGTGGGAGCTGCGTCAAGCCATGTGTAACCATCGCTTGTCATGTACTTGATATCCTCGATGTAGTTGCCCGAAACAGAGTCACGCAAAGTGCAGATACGTGCAACAGGCGTCATGTCCGCTGCGGTAATGAGATCCGTTATCTGCTTTGCGGTAAGGGTACCCGTAACAGCTTCAGAATCCTTTATACCTGCGATATCACTTTTATACATAAAGCTTCCGCTGCTGTTTTTCAGCGTCACCATAACACTGGTATAGCCGTCTGCCTTTGCAGCAGCAACAGCGCTGTTAAGAGCATCAGCGTTTCTGAGAGCACCCGCAGGAAGCACACGCACAGCCGCTTCCTTTATCTCCACATCATGTTCGCTGCTTTCAGAGGATGCATCTTCAGTTGCAGCCGAAGAGTCAGAGGTTCCGGCGTCTGAAGTCACCGCCGACTCGGGCGGAGTCCACGCAGAACCCGAATCTGCCGTGCTGCTGTTATTCTTGCCCTGAAAATACTCCATAAGAGGACGGCCGAGTCCGAAGCCGATAACACCCAGCGCAGCCAGAACAACGATGGTAAGTATAACGGCAAGCGCCTGTTTGCCCTTGCTTTTCTTTTTATTATACAGGTTATATTTTCTGTGCTTTATCTTTATGTTCTTGCTTTTCATGTCTTCCCCTTCCTGACATCTATATTATATAGTATGCATGGTTTTTACTCAGAAATCCACAGTATATCCAACTAATGCATAAAAGGCAAGGGAGATAACTCCGATATAGACAAGCATTATGGGATATCCGCGGAATGCCTTGGGGATCTTGTCGGAATCAAGCTTTTCGTGTGCGATATTAAGCAGCAGACAAGCGAGGAAAAATCCAACACCTGTGCCAAAGCCGTAGCCGATATACGACCATATATCGCTGCCATAGCTTGAATTAAGGAACAGCGCTCCGATAACTGTGCAGTTGAATATTGCAAGATGCGCATACTTGCGCACTTTTGAAAAGGTCTTTGGGAAAACTCTCCACAGGAATAAAAGCGCCGCAATATACAGAATACTTATGACCGCAACATAAACGAGCGGCATGAATAACCAGCCATACTTCATCGGCAGAAGCAGCCCGTCAAGAAAGAAGGTTATCATGCTTGCAACAGTGGTCATAGCGGTGAGCCCTATCGTAAAGCCTGTAACATGAGAGTCCTTACGGGACGCATATATCACCACATTTGAGCCAAACGCTCGCTCGAATATAGCATTCTGTACGAATATCGACAGCATAGCCGTCGATATGATTTTTGTAAGTATGTCCATTAAGCCTCTGCCTCCTTTCGGAGCACATCGGCCTCTTTTTCGCCGGCTGCTTTCTTTCTGTTATAGTATGCCCTGCACGCTGCTGCGAAGATGCCCACCAGAAAGAAGCCGAAAAACGGCGATTTTGCCGCAGGCATAAGTGCGTCACAGATATGTGCACCGAATACCGTGCCGAAAGCAAGCAGCTCACGGATAAGCGCCACCGCAAAAGCAACTATTGCATATCCTACGATGTAGACAAAAGCATCCACCGCCATTGCCGCATATGTGATAAGATAGAATCTGCTCTCCGTCTTTGCAAGCAGCAATGAATTTACAACGATTATCTCAATATACAGCGATACAGTGGGCGCAGTTTCGGGAAACAGCGTATTTACAAGTATGGCTGTTGGAATAAACACCGTAGCGGCTACCATTGCATATAGTATGATACGTACAGTGTAGGATATCTTTTTGGGGATCATCCTGCAGATAAGTATCGAAAAATACGATATCATGAAAAAGCTGAGCGAAAGTATCGCAGCACGCTCTGCCGTCGTGGCAGCAACTATTACGGGCGCAGTGACAAGGCCGCTTGTCAGAACGATATTCTGTCGGAAAAGGCCGTCAAAGCAGATGGGGTAATCCTTCCTTTCCGCCATTATTCGTCGCCCCCTTTGCTGCGCTTTCTTCTGTGTTTCTTCACCTTTCCGTCAATGGGCGGAGTGTTGTAGCGATACTTTTCTGGAAGCTGTATCTCCTGAGTATCGGTGAGCTTTATATTGCCGCGCTGGGCAGCATTCTTATTCTGCTCATAGGAGCTGATATATGTCTTTTTCCAGTAAGAAAGGTTGTCAACGATAGTATCAAAGCCGTTGGACATTGCATTGACGATAAGCAGCGCAAACACAAAGCAGCCCTCTGTCTGACCGAAATACCGGAACATCATGACCGTATATCCGAGCGCTATACCATATATGACACGGGCACCTCTGCGCTTCGGAGTGATGTACGGCTCTGCACCGAGAAAAACTATACCGAAGAGCATAAATCCGCTGGTAAGCTCATAAAAGATCGACTCAAGACCGCTGACATCTATTCTTGGGTAGAAGAATGCCAGCAGCGATACTGTGCCGAGGCATGACACCGTTGCGCAGAAGCTGGTGCTGTGCCTTAACAGCATACAGATACCGCATACAGCGATGACAAGGATACTTGCCGCACCGATAGCACCCGGAACATTGCCCATCAGGATATCAAGGACAGAATAAGCAGGAACATTACCTATCTTCAGGGTGTTGTCCAGAGAACGGGAAAGCAGTCCTGTAAAATCATCCATAAGAAAAGGCATTATCTGTCCGTTCTTGGGATAGTATAACATTTCTGCGGGATAGCATATAATTAAGAATGCCGCAGCAATGGCAGGCGGAGAAAAGATAACATTTTCACGACCGCCGAAAATATGCTTGCCGATAACGACGCATATGATAACTCCAAGACCGGAATAAACATAGGGAATGCTTGCAGGCATCAGCATGACCAGCGCCATAGACCAGAAAGGTACGCTGGTATCGTTGATATCATACTCTATCCTTCTTATCTTGCAGCATATCCAGTCGGCAAGGATACCTAAAGCAAGGCATTCCGCTGTGACGGCAAGAACACGCCATCCCATCAGAAAAACCGCCGGGATAAGCAACGCTGCCATAAACACGAATCTTTCCCGGTATACCTTGCTCGCATCGCGCGCAATAACTGAATCCATCAATAAAATCCTTTCGCAGACGGTCAAAACCGTCTTTATATAAATACGCTTCCATAAAGGAGGTAACCATATGAAAGCCGAGCAGCTGGGAGAAATAACATACAAGATAACACTGGACCGCCTTGAGGCACAGAAAGTCCCCACTGACGGACGACCGCAGGACATGCGCCGTTTCATCTGCACGATGATCGAACGTCTTGATACAGAGCAGGGCGTATCGATACCGCAGGGCAAGCTGCTGGTAGAAGCATTTCTGCGCTCCGACGGGAGCTATGTTTTCTTCGTTTCCGCGCTTGAGTGTCTTTCCCATGAAGTGCCGCAGCCGCACCTCTATGCATGCGAGGTCACGGGAATAGAACAGCTTCGCCCTCTGTGCGGAGCGCTTGCCGCAGCAGCTGCCGAATGCAGCGTCTATTGCGGAAGCAGTCCTGAACGCTACAGGCTGATATTATCCGATCCCGATGAAACGACCATACGCATCTGCACAGAATACAGCGATACCTGTGAGATATCACCGCTCTTTGCGGCACAGACAAGAGAGTATCTTACAGAGATCGCCGCAATACACAGCGCAGCGTTTCTGTATGAACTGCTAAGCTGATCAGTCAGCTGCCTTTTTAAGCTCGTCGTTTACTGCCCTCATGTTCTCTGCCTTGAACAGAGTCGTTCCGGAAACAAGAACATTTGCGCCTGCCTTCTTCACAAGCTTTGCTGTCTTTTCATCGATACCGCCGTCGACCTGGATATCAAGTTCCTTAAGACCGAGGTTGTCTGCGGTCTTGCGCAGAGCCATGATCTTGTCAACTGTCGCAGGGATGAATGCCTGTCCGCCGTAACCGGGCTCAACAGTCATTACCAGCACCATATCGCACAGATGCAGATAGGGGTATACTGTTTCGATGGGGGTAAGCGGCTTTACAGCCAGTGCAGCCTTCTTGCCGCGCTTTCTGATGTCCTTCAGCACCTCAGCGAGAGTACAGAAGCTCTCTGCGTGGATGGTGATCATATCTGCGCCTGCGTCAGCAAAAAGTGCGATCTGATCAGTGGGGTCCTCTACCATAAGATGAACGTCCAGGAACATATCTGTAGAAGCTCTTACAGCCTTGAGAACAGGGCTGCCGTAGGTTATCTGGTCAACAAAAACGCCGTCCATTACATCAAAGTGCACCCAGTCAACGCCTGATTTCTTTGCCTTGCTTATTTCAAGGGCGAGCTGTGCGAGATTACATGCGAGAAGTGAAGCAGATGTCTTGATAGTCATATATTCATTATCCTTTTCGTCATATTTTCGGGCGAGCATGCCATAGCTGCCGCAACATCAGGCAGCCATCACACGACATATTTCAACCCATATAATATTATTCTATAATAAATATCTTTTCAAGTCAATAGCTGACGCGATTTTTTTTGCAAAAAAACACAATAGCGTGAAAATTTCCGAAATAACGTCAGATTTCACAAATATATTTGGTTATTTTTATTTTCGTTTTTTCTTGAAAAATCTGCTTTTAGGTGCTATAATATTATCATTATCATCAGAAGCGATATTTTTATACCCCGCTATACCCGACCAATATCTCCGACAAAGCCAAAGACGCATTATTGCTGCTGAGGCTTTTTTCAATAAGGAGTCCAAATTAACAGTTATCTGCTAAAACGTTTCTGTAATAAAAAACAATACTGCCAAGGCAGAGGAAGTGAGGAGTTTAACATGCTGAACTGCAACTATAACGAAAAATTCGTTAAGGAAGGACTTACCTTTGATGACGTACTGCTCATCCCCGCAAAGAGCGACGTCACACCCAACATGATCAATCTCAAAACAAATCTCACTAAGAACATTACCCTCAACACACCTATCATGACATCGGCTATGGATACTGTTACAGAGTCCAAAATGGCAATCGCCATCGCAAGAGAGGGCGGTATCGGTATAATCCACAAGAATATGCCTATCGAGATGCAGGTAGACGAGGTAGACAAGGTAAAGCGTTCCGAAAACGGCGTAATCGTAAATCCTTTCTTCCTTTCTCCCCGTGACAGCGTTCAGGACGCTGATGCACTGATGGGCAAGTACAAGATATCGGGCGTTCCGATCGTTGAGGAAGGCAAGCTCGTAGGTATATTCACGAACCGTGACCTCCGCTTCATCTCCAACCCCGCACAGCCTATCGGCGAGGTAATGACAAGCCAGAATCTCGTTACAGCTCCTGTAGGCACGACACTCGATCAGGCACAGGACATACTCAGAAAGCACAAGATCGAAAAGCTCCCTCTGGTAGACGATCAGGGCTATCTTAAGGGACTTATCACCATAAAGGATATCGAGAAGAGCGTACAGTACCCCAACACAGCACGTGACAAGGGCGGCAGACTCCTCTGCGGCGCAGCTATCGGTATCACTCCCGATGTTCTTGACAGAGCTGGTGCGCTGCTGAAGGCACAGGCTGACGTGCTGGTGCTCGACTCCGCACACGGTCACAGCGCAAACATCATGAAGGCGCTGGACAGCATCAAGAACGCATATCCCGAGGCAGTTATCATCGCAGGTAACGTTGCAACAGGCGCAGCTACAGAGGACCTTATCAAGGCAGGTGCCGACGCAGTCAAGGTAGGTATAGGCCCCGGCTCTATCTGTACTACACGTGTCGTTGCAGGTATCGGTGTTCCCCAGATCACCGCAGTATATGACTGCGCATGCGCAGCGGCAAAGTACGGTGTTCCGATCATCGCAGACGGCGGTATCAAGTACTCGGGCGACATCGTTAAGGCTCTTGCAGCAGGTGCAAACACAGTAATGCTCGGTTCTCTCCTTGCAGGCTGTGAAGAGGCTCCCGGCGACGTTGAGATCTATCAGGGC
>JAGAKC010000038.1 GCA_017848155.1 Oscillospiraceae bacterium
ATGTAAATTATCAGGATGATAAGCGTCGCCGTTTGTGTTCCCATTTCATAAACTCCGTTCCGTTAGTTCTTAATTATGCTATAAAGCTGAAAAGCTGTAAAGCAAAACAGCTTTAAATCACTAAAGTGATTATTAACGATATATATTTTAACATATTTTTTGCTCATTGTCAATATGTTTATCGCAGGTTTTTCGTGATACGCACCCATGTGAGCAAGTGAGTCTGAACTTTTTTGACGATTTTTGAAAAAATACGTACAAAACTATTGTCAAAACCGGCAGATTGTGATATACTAAATGTTGTATATCATTTTTGATAAATATACTTTGGAGGTTAAAATATGGCAAAACTTATGCTGGGCAATCAGGCGGTTGCCAGAGGTCTATACGAAGCAGGTGTTACGGTAGTTTCAAGCTACCCCGGTACCCCCAGTACCGAGATAACCGAATTTGCTTCTACATATCCCGAAAACGAGATGCACACAGAATGGGCGCCTAATGAAAAGGTAGCCTGTGAAACTGCTGTGGGCGCATGCATCGCAGGTGCACGCTCCTTCACGGCTATGAAGCACGTTGGTCTTAACGTTGCGGCTGACCCCCTTTTCACAGCGTCCTACACGGGCGTTACGGGCGGTATGGTCATCGCAGTTGCCGACGACCAGGGCATGCACTCCTCCCAGAATGAGCAGGACAGCCGTCACTACGCTATGGCTGCAAAGGTGCCGATGCTTGAGCCGTCCGACAGTGCGGAGTGCAAGGAGCTCACAAAGCTCGCCTACGATATCAGCGAGCAGTTCGATACTCCCGTCATCCTGCGCCTTTCCACAAGAGTTTCCCACTCCCAGAGCAAGGTGGAGATATGCGACAGAGTTGAAAAGGCTCTGCCCGAGTATCAGAGAAACGTTGCAAAGTACGTTATGATGCCTGCCTATGCAAAGGCTAAGCATGTCGTTGTTGAGGAGCGCACAGCGAAGCTCATCGAATATGCCGAAACATCTCCCGTCAACACCGTTGAGATGAACGATACAAAGATAGGCGTCATCACCGCAGGTATCGCTTATCAGTACGCAAAGGAAGCGCTCGGCGAAAACGCAAGCTACCTTAAGCTCGGTATGGTATACCCCATGCCCGAGAAGCTGATAAAGGACTTCGCCGCAAAGGTAGACAAGCTGTATGTTATAGAGGAGCTTGATGATTTCATCGAAACTCACTGCCGCAAGCTCGGTCTTGACCCCATCGGCAAGAGCCTGTTCACCTTTATCGGCGAGTACAGCCAGACCTATCTGCGCGACAAGATACTCGGCGAAAAGAACGAGTACGTTGACTTCGGCGAGAATATCCCTGTAAGACCTCCTGTTATGTGCGCAGGATGTCCTCACAGAGGTGTGTTCTATACCTTAAAGAAGCTGGGCGTTATGGTAAGCGGCGATATCGGCTGCTACACACTGGGCGCTGCGGCTCCGCTCCAGGCTATGGACTCCACAGTCTGCATGGGCGCTTCCATCAGCGGTCTGCACGGCTTCAACAAGGCTCGCAAGGGCGGCTATGAGGACAAGGCTGTCGCAGTTATCGGCGACTCCACCTTTATCCACTCGGGCATCACGGGTCTTATAAACATCGCCTACAACGAGAGCAACTCCACCGTCATCATCCTCGACAAC
>JAGAKC010000364.1 GCA_017848155.1 Oscillospiraceae bacterium
TATATCGACGCACTGAGAGCCGCACTGCGCCAGTCGCCTGATGTCATACTCCTCGGTGAGATGCGTGACTACGAAACAATAAGCACCTCGATGACTGCCGCTGAAACCGGTCAGCTGGTGCTTTCGACACTGCACACGCTGGGCGCTGCAAGCACAGTTGACAGAATAATCGACGTTTTCCCCATCAACCAGCAGCACCAGATACGTATACAGCTGTCAATGGTACTCGGTGCGGTAGTTTCACAGCAGCTTCTCCCTTCTGTACAGGGTAAGCTCGTACCTGCTTTTGAGATAATGACCATGAACAGCGCTATCCGCACGATGATACGTGAGGAGAAAACTCACCAGATAGACACTATCCTCCAGTCTACGCCC
The DNA here is from genome assembly GCA_017848155.1 of Oscillospiraceae bacterium. GTDB lineage: Bacteria > Bacillota > Clostridia > Oscillospirales > Ruminococcaceae > CAG-115. The sequence goes on from JAGAKC010000364.1 coordinate 376, forward strand.
GGAATGCAGACTATGGACAGCTGCATTTACAAAATGTACCGTGACGGTATCATCACCGCAGACACCGCCGTTGAATATGCCTATAATCCCGACATTATGAGGAAAAGGCTCAGCTGATAAACGACATCTGTCAAAATAATAGACATTATGTTTCTTGTGTCTATATTGCACAAAGTCATTTGTGCAATATGTCAAAAATGATAAAAAATAATGTTCAATTTTCTGCTTGACATGTGTCTATTATGTGTGCTATAATAACCTTGGAATGGCATAGTTATACGCTATAGCTATGCGAAAAATCAACCAGAATCTTCCTGTTGCAGAAAGGATGATACCAATATGAGCAATAAAAAACGCAGGATACAGAGCAAGGCAATTGCCACTTTTGCCTTTGCATTATCCCTTATCGCTTCAAGATCGGTAACAACTATAAGCGCCTCGGCACATTCTCTGCCCGAGGGTGATATGACACGTTTCATCGACGAAAGAAATTCCGGCGGTGCGACTGCGTATACCCATGTTGCGCCCAATACCTTTGTTGCCACGAGCCGCTCCTATTCTACATACGATTTTCTTTCCACGCTCAACGGAATTAAGGACTTCGCTGTAGTGGCAAACAGTCTGACCTCGACCCACGTTGAGGGTACTGTATGTGTTTCCAGCATCAACAGAGCTGACATGTACAATACAAACTGCGCAAACGAAATAACAAATTACGTTTGCTATCTCGACAAGGCTCCCGAAGATACACTGATGAAGTTCGGTGTTGACAGCAACACAAAATACGAGCTGGTATTCGGTTTCGACTATGAGATAATCAGCAGGGACAACAGCTCCATCGTATTTACCGCAAACGGTCAGGCTTATAAGATAGAGATCAACGGCTGCGCTGAAAATCTCTCTATCAGAAAGGCTTCCGCCGACGAGAAGATCACCGATATCAACGGTACTCTTGACCAGCTGGCTGAAACAGGCGCTGCACTCATGAACGATGAAGAGTGTAAGTATGACGCTTCTGCTGAGGGCTCCGCATTAAGATCTGCACTTAATGCTATCGCTGACGGCAGAGCTGTGTCCGGCGATACGATGATAGTAAATGTTCATGCGAATGAACTTCGCCAGTATGAGAACGAGATCGCAAAGCTGCTTCTCGAAAATAATGGCGTGCGTGTTATCATAAATGTAAATACAGACGGTGTTACCGATGTGAACTTCGGTAATATCAATGCCGGTGACTGGCAGCAGTCCTGTCAGAACGTTATCTTCAATTTCGGAGCATTCTCCGGTAACATCTACACCCCCACTAATGGCGGTATATTCGTTGCGCCCTATGCTACCTTCAACAATGGCGGTAACATCAACGGCGCTGTTATCGCAAACACTGTAAATCAGAACGCTGAGATCCACCAGATCACAGGCGACTATGAATTCAGCATCGATGATGACGAGGATGATCCCGATGACGGTATTGAAGATCCCGACGATGGCGACGACGAAACTGATGATGACGACGATGATGTAACAGACGACGATGACGACAAGACCGACGGCGACGATGATCTGTCTGATGACGACGATGATGATACTCTCATCGAAGATGAAGCTGATGACGATGCTGACTCCGACGATGATGATCTCGTAGACGATGACCTTGGTGACGATGACCAGGGTGATGACGACCTCGGCGATGATGACCTCGGCGACGATGACCTCGGCGATGACGACCAGGGCGATGATGACCTCGGCGATGACGACCAGGGCGA
>JAGAKC010000365.1 GCA_017848155.1 Oscillospiraceae bacterium
GCATAACGTGTAATACCGTTGAACAGTGTTACCTCAGCGCCTGTAAGCGCCTTTATCTCATCAAGGTAGGAGCATTCCGTCAGATTCATACCAACTACGGCAGAGCCGACTGTCGTGCCGTACATGGTGATGGGAGTTATGTACTGAAGAGTAAGTCCGCCTGTGGAATCCAGCACGACGCCCGCCCTTATCATTCCGTCCAGTGCGATCGAATAATCGAAATCGGAAAGGTTGAAGTTTGCGGTGCTCCAGACCACTGTACCATCCTTCTTTGCGATGGACATGAAGTCATTTTCACTTCCTGAACGATTTATCCAGTCAGCGTCGATAGCGTCAACAACACCTGTCATCATGGTATTAGTGGCAACGCCCGATGATTCCATGTTCTTGAATATCTCACCAAGGCGGTCTATCTGACTGTTGAGCTCGTATTTCAGGATACCCAGCGATGCGGCGGATTTCTCCTGCATTATCGTGTCACTGTGATTGCGTGCAAGAATGATGGTAGATAAAATGACCACAAACACGCTGACAGCGAGCATACCGCATATAGCCACGGTCAGTTTTTTTCCCAAAGTTTTGAATTTCATAAAAACTCAGCTCCTTACCCTTCGTTTAGGCATGATCCAATTCAATTACCTATATTATACACTACAAACCACATACTGTCAATAGACAAAAAGACAGGTGTCGTATACTTATTTCTCACTTAAGCACAAACTGTGCAACAGCAAACGCTAGATATTGTAAATTCAGCAAAAACAACACAAGAAACCCCCGTCCGACCTGTGCATTATGCCGAATGGCACATTACTGTATTAAAACCCCGATCCCGTTAATGATCTCCTTGATATTAAGAATAAAAGTTATGCAAAACAGGATAAAATGTGCAATTTACACAGTAAATCCCCTTTTCAGCGCACAACAAAGGCTGTTTTTTTATTAAGTATTCCAATTGATATTTCCGACGGATTATGTTAAAATAAATGTATATGTCTGCCGATGAGCCCGCAGACAGGATATACCGCCCCGACGGTATGATACAATTTCGGGAAAAATAATGTCATTTGACAGAACGGAGATTAAAATGGAAAACAAAACGGAATTCAAGCCGTATGTTCCGGCGGAAAAGATCACGCCTGAATTTACAGTCACGTCTATCATCATGGGCATACTGCTCGCAGTGATATTCGGTGCGGCAAACGCATACCTCGGACTTCGTGTAGGTATGACGGTATCTGCGTCCATCCCTGCGGCAGTCATCGCAATGGGCGTCATCAGAGTTATAATGAAGAAGAACTCTATCCTCGAAAGCAACATCGTACAGACCATCGGCTCCGCAGGTGAATCTCTTGCGGCAGGTGCGATCTTCACGCTTCCTGCGCTCTTCCTGTGGGCGTCCGAGGGAGTTATGGAAAAGCCCGGCATCGTTGAGATAACCCTCATCGCACTGCTTGGCGGTCTGCTGGGCGTATTCTTCATGGTGCCCCTGCGCAACGCTCTTATCGTAAAGGAACACAACGTGCTCCCCTACCCCGAGGGCACAGCCTGCGCAGAGGTAATGCTCGCAGGTGAAGAGGGCGGCTCCAGCGCAAAGACAGTATTTGCGGGCATGGGCTTTGCCGCTGCGTTCAAGTTCATCATCGACGGGATAAAGCTCGTACCCGGCGAGATCGCACTTAAGTTCAAGGGCTTCGCAGGCGAGATCGGCACACAGATATATCCTGCCGTAATGAGCGTAGGCTACATCTGCGGTCCACGTATCTCCTCCTACATGTTCGCAGGCGGCGTTCTCAGCTGGATGGTGCTCATTCCCCTGATAGTAATGTTCGGTGAGGGCATCATCATGTACCCCGAAACTGAACGCACCATCGGCGAGGTATTCGCCGCAGAGGGCGCAGGCGGCATCTGGGGCAGCTACATCCGCTACATCGGTGCAGGCGCACTGGCAATGGGCGGTATCATAAGCCTTGTAAAATCGCTCCCCCTCATCATCAGGACCTTCAGGGACGCCGTAAAGAGCATCAACGTAAAGGGCAGCGGCTCCGCATTAAGAACAGAGCAGGACCTTAACATGAAGCTGGTCATCGGCGCTGTCATCGTACTTACACTTGCTGTTTGGCTGGTGCCTGCTATTCCCGTTAATCTTCTCGGTGCATTCATCATCGTTGTATTCGGCTTCTTCTTTGCGACCGTATCCTCCAGAATGGTAGGTCTTGTGGGAAGCTCCAACAACCCTGTATCGGGTATGGCTATCGCAACTCTTCTTATCGCAACACTTATACTCAAATTCACGGGCGCAGAGGGTCCCGACGGCATGGCAGCCGCGATCGCTATCGGTTCTATAATCTGTATCGTTTCCGCCATTGCAGGCGATACCTCCCAGGACCTCAAGACAGGCTACCTCCTCGGCTCCACACCCAGGAAGCAGCAGATAGCTGAGGTCATCGGCGTAGTTGCTGCGGCACTTGCCATCGGCGGCACACTGTATCTGCTGGACAGCGCATGGGGCTTTGGTACAGACCAGCTCGCCGCTCCTCAGGCTACACTTATGAAGATGATCATCGAGGGCGTTATGAGCGCAGAGCTTCCCTGGGGTCTTGTTATCCTCGGCGCACTTATCGCCGTAGTGATCGAGATACTCGGCATCCCTGTTCTTCCCTTTGCGATCGGCGTTTATCTGCCCGTACACCTCAACGCATGCATCATGGTCGGCGGTCTTGTACGTCTTGTATTCGACAAGGCTAAGTTCGGCGGCGATGAGGAGAAGAAAAAGTCCGTTACAAACGACGGTATACTGTTCTGCTCGGGTATGATCGCAGGCGAGGGTCTTATCGGTATCGCACTTGCGCTGCTTGCGGTATTCGGTGTTGACAAGGCGCTTGATCTGTCGGGCATGCTGGGACTTCCCGAGGTCGTTTCCAACATCGGCAGCCTCGTAGTATTTGCGCTTATCATACTTTCACTGCTCAAATTCTCGATATGGAAGAAGAGAAGCAAGTGAGAAAGAAAAAAACAGAAGTAATATCACGCAACTATCTTGACAGGATACCGCTCCATAATGAGCTGTTCAGCTGGTCTGCCGACGAAAACGGCGCTGTCACCCTTGATATCGAGAACAAGGGGATAGTAAACCGCATCGCACAGAAGCTGCTGAAAAAGCCCAGGATATCCCACGTGCACCTCGATGAGATGGGCAGCTTCATATGGCCGCTCATCGACGGCGAGAAGAGCATAGCGGATATCGGTATCCCCGTAAAGGAGCACTTCGGCGAAAAGGCAGAGCCGCTGTATGAGCGGCTTGCAAAGTACTTTCAGATACTGGAGAGCTACAGCTTCATCACATGGGCAGAGGACGACGAAACTTCTGCGTGAGCTTCACAGACTTGATAAAGAAATACCGCTTCCGTAATGGAAGCGGTATTGTTGTTTTACAGAGTTATGCTTACATATGCTCACGCTGCCGCACGTGCTCTCTTTCTTTCCCTTGCTGCGGAAACATTGATGAGCACCACAGCGGTAATGATGCAGGCTAAGCCGACACCTGCCGCGATACTGCCGAAGAGCATAAGATCGCCGAGCAGGGACGCATCAAGTATTCCCATGAGATAGTTGTTCACCGCATGGAAGCCTACATCGAACATGTCGATGAACACCGACTTTATCATGACCGCAATAAGTACCGCTCCGCCCGAAAGCACCGAACAGATACCAAGCGTCATGAAGGCAGCCGCAAGGCTCTTTGTGATGACTGCGATAAGTGCCGCAAAGCCAAGCACCAGCAC
>JAGAKC010000366.1 GCA_017848155.1 Oscillospiraceae bacterium
ATACGGCAGCTCAAAGAGCCGGTGACCTGTTTCGCCGCCGCACCACTGTGTAAGAAAGTCGTGAAGCCGCTCGTCCGCAGTGACGACCGCATTTTTGCCAAGGGTCGCCATGTGGAAGAAATACGGCTCCTGCTGATATGCCCTGCGCCCCTCGTTGAGGGCGGGCAGGGTGATGATGTTTTGGTCTGTGTCAAAATCTGCGGCAGTGCAGTTTAGTTCCACCGCCAGCAGCTCTTTCAGCTTTTCTGTGATGCTCATTATAATGAAGCGTCCTCTGCACGGTGCATTATCCTGCCCTCTATCATGACCAGCTGCGGTGTTTCGGTTATGTCGAGGGGGTCGCCCTTAAACAGTGAAAGGTCGGCGTGCTTTCCTGTTTCGATGCTTCCGATAATGTCTGAAACGCCTGTCATCTCGGCAGCGTAGGTCGTGATGCCACGCAGCGCTTCTTCTCTTGAAAGTCCGCCCCTTACGGCAAGCGCCGCAGTGAGCGGCAGATACTGTATCGGAGTTTCGGGATGGTCGGTGCTTATGGCGCAGCGTATACCGTTTTCGGAAAGTATACGAGGCGTGGTTATCTCATGATTGCGAAGCTCGGGCTTGCCACGGTCACCGAATAACGGTCCTACTACAACGGCAGGAGAGTCCTCGGAAAGCTCGTCTGCGATGACTCCGCCGTCGGTGCAGTGTATCAGCACGTAGTCAAGTCCGAATTCCTTTGAAAGCCGCACTGCGGTGAAGATATCGTCCGCACGGTGACAGTGGAAATGTGCTTTCAGCTTGTTTGTTTCGGAAAACAGCGGCAGCAGCGCCTCGCACTTCATGTCGAGGTCAGGCTCCGATATCTCGTCGTCCGTGCCTTTGAGCCGCTCATACTCATTCTTGTCCGCAAGGTAGCGCTTTGCCTTCATCAGCTGCTCACGGATGACAGCTGCGGTAGCCATGCGAGTCACGGGACTTTCGTCACGGTCGTTGTAGGTGTTTTTCGGGTTTTCGCCCAGTGCGAATTTTATCGCCGCAGGCGACTTTACCACCAGCTTGTCCACACGCTTGCTTCCGTGAGTTTTCATTATAACGAAGCTTCCGCCGATGGGGTTTGCGCTGCCAACACCTGTGCAGACCGTTGTTACTCCTGCGCTTATCGCATCGGTGAAGCAGCGGTCCATTGCGTTTATGCTGTCGATGGCACGCAGATGCGGTGTTGAGGGGTCGGTGTCCTCGTTGCCGTCCTCGCCCTCAAAGGTGAGCCCGTCCTCCCACATGCCGATATGGCAGTGTGCGTCTATAAATCCCGGGTACATGGTTAGTCCCTTTGCATCGATGACCTCGTCCTCTGTGCCACGGTATTCCGACATGTCGCCTATCTCGGTGAAAACTCCTCCCGATATGCGTGCAAAGCCGTTTTCATAGTCCTTTCCGACCATGGAGCATATTTTTACATTTATTATGACCATAATATATAGTATATCCTTATTAAATCTTTCCGTTTTTCTCGAAGTATTCAGCAAGCTTTTTTATCTCATCACGTACCAGCATGTCCCTTGCATTGCCGTTTACCATGCAGGTACTGTTGCGGCGGTAGATGGCGGAGCGTGTTTCGTACAGCTCACGGAGCTGCTCCTTTGTGTTGTTTACCACGAGAGGGCGGTTGGTGTCGTTTTTTATGCGCTCGTAGCAGTTTTCAAACGAGGTGTTGATGTACACCGAAAGACCGCTCTGTCGTGCAAATTCGGCGGTGCTGTCGTTTATCAGCGCTCCGCCGCCCGTCGCTATAACGTACCCGTCGGACAGCTCACGTATGTATTTTGCTTCAAGGCTTCTGAAATGAGGCTCGCCATACTGTGCGAAGATATCGGGGATAGACATTCCCTCACGCTCCACGATGACACGGTCAAGGTCGGTAAACTCTCTTTTCATGGCACGTGCCAGCATGCGGCCGATATGGCTCTTTCCGCAGCCCATGAAGCCGCAGAGATATATTGAACTCATACCAGCTCCTCCATATCGGATATCAGCCTGTCGATGTCCTCTTTATTATAGGAAGCGCCGTCCCATATCTCGTGGGCAGCCACTGCCTGAAGCACCAGCATCGCCATGCCCGTCATTGCCTTTGCGCCCTTTTCACGTGCGGTCTTTGCCAGCAGCGTTTCCTTCGGGTTGTACACCGCATCGAAAACGCAGCTCACCTTTTCGAGCACCTCGGGGGTGCAGGGCATCCTGTCGGTCTTTGGGTGCATGCCCACAGGAGTTGCGTTTACAAGCAGGTCGATGTGCGGCACCTCTCCGCCGAAATCGTCGGGGCAGAGAGCGCCGTTATTGATGAAAACGACCTGTACATCTGCGTCAGCCTTCTTGTCCTTTATCTCACGTACAGCCTGCTGTGCAAGCTCCTCGTCGCTTTTCAGTGCGGCTATGATGAGCCTTCCGCCTGACAGTGCCGTTTCTATCGCCATCATACGGCCTACGCCGCCGCAGCCTATCAGCAGCACGTCTGAGCTAAGCGAAGCGCCCATCATTTCTATAGATTTTGTAAATCCCATCACATCGGTATTGTAGCCTGACCTTGAGCGGTTATCGACGCAGTTTACGCTGCGGTAGCGCTGTGCGCCCTCTGAAAGCTCGGAGCAGTAGTCGATGATGCTGACCTTGTGGGGTATAGTTATATTGAACCCGTCAAGGGACGAAAGAAGCTCGCACTTTTCCTGAAGCTCCTCGGGAGCTATGTCGTACAGCTGGTAGTCCACCGTTTCTCCCGAAAGCTCGAAAAGACGGGTGTGTATCTGCGGTGACAAAGAGTGTCCGAGGGGATGTCCGATGAGTCCGAATCTGCGCATTGTTTTGTTCTCCTTATATAAAAAGTATATCTGAAAAAGCTTATTTAAGTGCTTCGAGAGCCTTTTCAAGCGTTTCGCAGTTTTCGATGTTTACTGCGTTTGCACCACGGAAGGTCTTTTTCACAAGTCCTGTCAGCACCTTGTTGGGACCAAGCTCCACGTATGCTTCGATACCTGCGTCGTTCATAGCGTTCATCTCGTCCACGAACTTTACGGGAGAGCAGATGTGCGCCGCAAGATAGGACGGCATGTCCGAGAAGTCCTCGAGCTTCTTTCCGTAGAGGTTTGCGTAGAAATCACAGTTCGGCGCCTTGAAATCAAAGTCCTTTACAGCTGCCTTGAATTCCTCTGCTGCGCCTGCCATCAGCTTTGTGTGGAATGCTGCGGAAACGGCCAGCTTCACGCAGCGTGCCTTCAGTGCGGACAGCTTTTCTATCGCTTCGTCTATCGCAGCTATCTCGCCTGCGATAACGGTCTGCTCGGGGCTGTTGTAGTTTGCGGGAGCGGCAAAGCCATTCACCTCTGCCAGAACCTTTTCGATGGTCTCGTTGTCGGAGCGCAGTATAGCAGCCATTGCGCCGCCTGTAGCCTCGGCAGCCTTAGCCATAGCCTCGCTTCTGAGCTTTATTGCCTTGTATGCGTCCTCAAGACCCAGCATTCCGCTTGCGTACATCGCAGCGTACTCGCCCAGCGAATGACCTGCAACGGCGCAGTTTTCAATACCATTCTCACGTGCGGCGGTCAGCGCTATCAGCGACGCTGTGAATATCGCAGGCTGGGACAGCCTTGTCTGGGAAAGCTCCTCAGCAGATGCCTCGGATATCCTCTTCATAAGGTCAAAGCCCATGATATCGCTGCCGCATTCCAGTATCTGCTTTGCTGCGGAGTATTTCTCCGCAAGCTCTGCGCCCATGCCGGGATACTGGCTGCCCTGTCCTGAAAATAAAAATACGGTTTTCATTGTAAGTACCTCCAAAAATAGTTGTTTTATTCGCGTTAAATCGACCATTTTGTCTGATTAGTATAAAAAAACGTTACAAAGATGTTGACAAAAAGTCAATAATAGGGTAAAATATAAAGTGGTATTGTTTGTGCACAAGTAGTATATGCACGCCGCCATCAGCATATCTTAACGCATAATTACGGGGAATGTGACCCCATGAGATATATTATACATTATTATGCAAATAAAATCAAGGAGAAATTTATAATGGTAGGAATTGATATCATCGGAACAGGAAGCTATATTCCTGAGTTTATTGCCGACAATGAGAAATTCTCTAATTTTCTCGATACCTCTGATGAGTGGATAACCACCAGAACAGGCATCAAGGAACGCAGGATAATGACAGACAAGCCAAACTATTATATGGGCATAAAGGCTGCTGAAAAGGCGATCGGGGACGCAAAGATCGACCCTAAGAGCATCGACCTTATCCTCGTTTCATCCTGCTCGCCCGATTTCTTCTATCCTTCCATGTCCTGCCTCGTGCAGAAGGCTGTAGGTGCGGACAACGCCGCATGCTTTGATGTGAACAGTGCGTGCACAGGCTTTATCTCGGCACTTGACATTGCGCAGAAGTACCTGCTCACCAATCAGTATAATACTATATTAATAGTAGCAACAGAAAGACTTTCAAACCATCTTGACTACACAGACCGTTCCATGTGCATCCTTTTCGGCGACGCGGCAGGTGCGGCTGTTGTGAAGAAGTCCGATAAGCCTTATTATTCTATGCTCGGCGCTTCGGGCGACGAGTTCAAGGCGCTGTACTGCAAGGTGGACTATAAGGCAAACTGTCCTTTCCATGAGGATGAGATGCCGTTCTATAACGGACTTTTTGACACCGAGAGCAAGAAGAGATATCTCCAGTCAGACGGACATGCTGTATACAAGTTTGCGGTAAATGCCATGAACAATGCTGTGCGCAAGGTCATGGAGATGGGCGGCTACACGATTGACGATATCGATCTTGTTATTCCTCATCAGGCTAATCTCCGCATAATCGCAAAGGCAACAGATATGCTCGGCATTGACAATAGCAAGGTCTATACAAATATCCAGCGCTTCGGAAATGTGTCGAGCGCATGTATTCCTGTGGCGCTTGACGAGCTGAAGCGTGAGGGCAGGCTCAGAAATGGTATGAAGGTCTGCTTCGTAGGCTTCGGCGCAGGTCTTACCTACGGCGCTATCATCGCAGAGATATAGTTTAATTCCGACAAACGTCAGACTCATTATAGAAAGGAACTCATTATGGCAAAAACAGCAATAATCACAGGCTCCAGCCGCGGTATCGGTGCGGCTATCGCAAAGCGTCTTGCAAAGGACGGCTGCAACGTAGTTATCAACGATGTATCTCAGGAGGTGCTGGATTCCGCCGGCGCAGAGGTGGCAGAGGCTTGCCGTGCGTTCGGCGTAAGAGCAGAGTGTTATGCGGCGGACGTGTCCGACTATGCACAGTGCGAGGCGATGGTGAAGTGGGTCAAGGAGCAGTTTGGAACTGTTGACATCCTTATCAACAACGCAGGAATCACACGTGACGGTCTGATGGTACGTATGGATGAGGAGATATACGATCTTGTCATAAGGATAAACCAGAAGTCTGTGTTCAACATGACAAAGCTGTGCGGAGCTGTAATGATGCGCCAGAAGAGCGGCAAGATCGTAAATCTTGCATCGGTTGCGGGTCTTTACGGAAACCCCGGTCAGATAAACTATTCCGCATCAAAGGGCGCTATAATCGCCATGACAAAGACCACTGCAAAGGAGCTGGGCAGCCGTGGCATCACCTGCAACGCAGTAGCCCCCGGCTTTATCCAGACTCCCATGACAGACAAGCTCACAGAGGAGCAGAAGGCTGCGATGCTGCAGCAGATCGCTATGAAGCGCTATGGTCAGCCTGAGGAGATCGCAGGCGTGGTATCCTTCCTGTGCAGCGACGACGCTTCCTACGTAACAGGACAGACGATAGAGATCAGTGGCGGCTTATCCATGTAAGCGGCGCTGTAAAATAAACAAAGCATTGATGACTGACAAACAAATTGATCGGAGGATTTTCGTATTTTATGGAAAGACGTGTAGTAATTACAGGCCTTGGAGCAGTAACTCCCTGCGGTAATACGGTGGACGAGCTTTGGAGCAATCTTCTGGCAGGAAACCACGGATTTGAGCTTGCACCCTGGTTCGGGGAGCAGGAGCCTGACAATCTCGGTGTTGTCGCAAAGGTAAAGAACTTTGACGCATCAGAATATTTCGACAAGAAGGAGATCCGCAGAAACGACGTTATCGTGCAGTATGCTGTGTATGCTGCGATGAACGCACTGAAGGATGCGGGCACTGACCTTAAGGACCTTGACCCGTTCCGTGTGGGAACTATCATCGGTAGCGGTATCGGCGGTATCTATACTACCGAGGAGGAGATACTTACCTACCACAACAAGGGCAACAAGAGGGTCGGTGTATTCACCATAACAAAGATGATAAGCAACATGCCCGCTGGTATCGTTGCTATACGCACAGGCTTCAAGGGCAGCAACTTCTGTCTTACCACAGCCTGCGCAAGCGGTACACAGGCTATCGGCGAGGCTTTCCGTGCAATAAAGCACGGCTACCTTGACGCATGTATCGCAGGCGGTACAGAGCACAGCGACATCGGCTTCTGCTACGCCGCATTCAACAACATGAAGGCTATCACACGCTCCACTGACGTGGACAGAGCTTCCATCCCGTTTGATGCGGAGAGAAGCGGCTTCGTTCTCGGTGACGGCTGTGGTATCCTCGTCCTGGAGGAGTACGAGCACGCAAAGGCAAGGGGCGCAAGGATATATGCAGAGATCTGCGGCTATGGCTCTACCTGTGACGCGCACCATGAAACAAGTCCCGATCCTGATGGCATCGGCGGTGCAAAGGCTATGGAATTTGCGTACAAGGAAGCAGGTATGGCTCCCGAGGATATCAATTACATCAACGCTCACGGTACATCCACACACATGAACGACATGACCGAAACAAAGGCTATCAAGGCTGCTTTCGGTGAGCATGCAAAGAATATCGCCGTGAACTCCACAAAGTCCATGACAGGACATCTGCTGGGTGCAGCAGGCGGCGTTGAGGCTGTCGTTACGGCGCTTTCCGTGTATAACAGCAAGATACACGGCACAAGAGGCTACAAGGTGGCTGACCCCGAGTGCGATCTTGACTATGTAACAGAGGGTGCACGTGATATGAAGATCACAGGCGCACTCAGCAACTCTCTCGGCTTCGGCGGTCACAACGGCTGCATCTGCATGAAGCCTGTCAACGACTGATACGAAAGGAGCACCGAAATGAGCTTTATTGAAAAGGACAAGAAAACAGAGATCACAGATACCATCGAGTGCGTTGAAGCGCTCGCCAAGATAGTTAAGGACAATGACCTCGGCAGACTTAAGATCAGCACTGAGGATATCGACATAGTTATCGAGGGCAGAAGATGTCCGCCCCCCATGCCTATGCCTGTACCTATGGCTGCTCCTGCGGCTGTTGCGGCAGCTGCTCCTGCGGCTGCGACGGCTCCTGAGGCTGAGGCTGCTCCCGTAAGCGGAAACATCGTTACCTCTCCCATCGTGGGCACTTTCTACGCTGCTCCCTCGCCTGACAAGGCGCCCTTTGTAAAGGTAGGTGACACTGTCAGCACAGGCGACGTAGTATGCATCATTGAGAGCATGAAGCTGATGAACGAGATCAACTCCGAATTCAGCGGCAGGGTCGCTGAGATATTTGTAAACAACGGCGAACCCGTGGAGTATGGGCAGAAGCTCATGCGCATCGAATAAAAACCGCAAATAAGCACGCATCTTCTGCGTCAGCTATCCTACGGCAGGCACAAAGCCTGGCCGTAGAACAGCTTCCTTGAATCTACGCACTTCTTTGCGGTTTTGGGGAGCGATGGAATGTTTGATGGTGCTTAACAAAAAGTTTATCATATTGTGCTATCATACCATATTGGAATAATAGGACGAGGTCCTTGCATGATTAAGGAGATAACATGACTTTAAATCTTGAACAGATCAAAGAGATAATCCCTCACCGTGATCCGTTTCTGCTGATCGATGAGGTAACAGAGCTTGACCCCGGTGTAAGCGTTACAGCTAAGAAGTACCTTAAGCCTGATGAGGACTGGTTCAGGGGACATTTCCCCGGTCAGCCTGTACAGCCCGGCGTACTCATGATCGAGATGCTGGCACAGGCAGGTGCTGTTTGTGCGCTGTGTCTGCCCGAGAACAAGGGTAAGATCGCTTTCTTTGCAGGCATCGACAAGGCACGCTTCCGTGGCACGGTGCTTCCCGGAGATACACTGGAGCTTCACGTTGATATGATAGGCAAGAAAGGCCCCATCGGTTTCGGCAAGGCTGTCGCAACCGTAAACGGCAAGAAAGTAGTGACCGCCGAGATATCCTTTGCGGTTGCCGACCCTGCTAAATAACTTACGGAGTTGACAGAATTGATGTTTAACAAGATACTTATCGCCAACCGCGGAGAGATCGCTATCAGAATCATGCGTGCCTGCCGTGAGCTTGGTATAAAGACAGTTGCAGTGTACTCCACTGCGGACAAGAACGCTCTTCATGCTATGATCGCTGACGAGGCTGTGTGCATCGGTCCTGCCGCAACAAAGGACAGCTACCTCAACACAAAGGCTATCCTTGCGGCATGCGAGCTTACTCATGCTGAGGCTATACATCCCGGTTTCGGCTTCCTGTCCGAAAACGCAGGCTTTGCAAGGCTGTGTGAAAAGTGCGGCATAAAGTTCATCGGTCCTGCTCCCGAGGTAATGGACGCTATGGGCGACAAGGCAAATGCGAAACAGACCATGGTTTCCGCAGGTGTGCCTGTTGTACCTGGGTCTGACGGTGTTGTCAGGGATATCGCTGAAGCTAAGGTGATCTGTGCGCAGATCGGCTATCCCGTTATGGTAAAGGCGTCGGCAGGCGGCGGTGGTCGTGGCATACGTCTTGTGGAGCGTGAAGAAGATCTGGAGGCGCAGTATACTGCGGCTCAGCAGGAGGCTCTGCAGTTCTTTGGCAACGACGAGGTGTATATTGAAAAGTTCATCGTGAATCCCCGTCATGTGGAGATACAGCTGCTTGCGGACGAGCATGGAAACGTAGTTCATCTGGGCGAGCGTGAGTGTTCGCTTCAGCGTAAGAATCAGAAGGTGCTGGAGGAAAGTCCCAGTCCTATCATGACTCCCGACCTGCGGGAGCGCATGGGCAGTGCGGCTGTCGCTGCGGCTAAGGTCAGCGGCTACCAGAACGCAGGAACGATAGAGTTCCTTGTGGACGCAGACAGAAACTTCTATTTCATGGAGATGAACACCCGTATCCAGGTAGAGCATCCCGTGACCGAGCTTGTGACGGGTATCGACCTTGTAAAGGCTCAGATACGTATAGCGGCAGGCGAGGAGCTGTGGTTCACACAGGATGACGTGAAGCTCAGCGGACACGCAATTGAGTGCCGTATAAATGCAGAGGATCCTCGTCATAACTTCCGTCCGTGCCCCGGTAAGATAAAGTCGCTGCATGTTCCCGGCGGCTTCGGTGTGCGTATTGACAGCGCTGTTTATCAGGGCTACGAGATAACTCCGTTTTATGACAGTATGATAGGTAAGATGCTGGTGACTGCTCCCACAAGAGAGGAAGCGATCATGAAGATGCGTGTTGCCCTGTCCGAGTTCATTATCGACGGTGTTGATACAAATATTGATTTCCAGCTTTGTCTGTTAAAGGATGAGGATTTTGAGAAGGGCAACTTCGATATCGGCTTCCTTAACAGAAAGAACGTAATGGGGGAGTGAGTCTGAATGGCACTTGAAGATCTGTTTAAAGTTGTAAAGGAGCGCTTCGGCGCTGAGCAGAGCTCCTCTGCCATCGAAAAAGAGGTGGAGATACCTCAGGACCTGCTCTTCAAATGTCCTCGCTGCAGCACTGTTATCTATAACGAAGAGTTCGAGCGTGCAATGAAGGTCTGCCCCAAGTGCGGATACCATGCACGTCTTACATGGAAAGAGCGCCTTGACATGACCGTTGACAAGGGCAGCTTCAAGGAGCTTGACGAGAGCCTGCGCTCTCTCAATCCCATCGGCTTTCCTAAGTACGAGGAGAAGGTGGAGAAGCTTTCCGAGCAGGTGGGAATGAACGACGCAATAAAGACAGGTGTATGTACGATACGTGGATATCGCTGCGTTATCGGCATCATGGACAGCCATTTTATGATGGCGAGCATGGGCAGCGTAGTGGGAGAGAAGATCGCAAGAGCGTTTGAGTATGCCATCGAGCACAAGCTCCCTGTTGTCATGTTCACGGCATCGGGCGGTGCGAGAATGCAGGAGGGAATAATCTCCCTTATGCAGATGGCTAAGACGAGCGGCGCAGTTAAGCGCCACAGCGATGCAGGCGGTCTGTACATCACTGTAATGACCGATCCCACGACCGGCGGAGTTACCGCATCCTTTGCAAGCCTTGGCGACGTTATACTTGCCGAGCCTAAGGTGCTTATCGGCTTTGCGGGCAGACGTGTTATCCAGGACACTATCCGTCAGAGGCTTCCCGACGATTTCCAGTCGGCGGAGTTCCAGCAGGACTGTGGCTTTGTTGATATGATAGTTGAGCGTGGAATGATGCGCAAGCGCATTTCCAATATACTTAAAATTCACGGTTTTCCGAAGGAGGGTACAGGCAGATGAGTAAGCTTACCGCCTGTGAAAGGCTTGAAATAATCCGCCATAAGGATCGTCCGACGGTAAACGACTATATTCCCGCGCTTTTCACACGCTTTATGGAGTTTCACGGCGACCGTCTTTACGGCGACGATGCTGCTATCATCGGAGGTATCGGCTACCTCAGTGAAACTCCCGTTACCGTTATTGCACAGGTAAAGGGCAGAAATCTTGAGGAGAATAAGAGGTCGAACTTCTCCATGCCCCATCCCGAGGGCTACAGAAAGGCACTGCGCCTTGCAAGACAGGCTGAAAAGTTCCACAGACCTGTTATATGCCTTGTGGACACTCCCGGTGCATTCTGCGGTATAGAAGCCGAGGAGCGTGGTCAGGGCGAGGCTATCGCAAAGAACCTTGCAGAGTTCATGACACTTAAGACTCCCGTTATCTCGGTCGTTCTTGGTGAGGGCGGCAGCGGCGGTGCACTTGCGCTTGCTGTGTGCGATGAGCTTGCGATGCTGGAAAATGCACTGTATTCAGTTATCTCCCCGAGAGGTGCTGCTTCGATACTGTGGAAGGATGGCACTAAGGAGAAGGAAGCGTGTGAGGTACTTAAGATAACTGCGGAGAATCTTTCCGATTTCGGTGTGTGCGACAGAATAATCCCCGAGCCAGAGGGCGGCGCACATCTCAGCAAGGACATCACCGCCGATAATATCTATGAATACCTTGTAGACGCAGTTTATCGCATGAAAAATACCGATATCGACACGCTTCTGGAGCAGCGTTATCACAAGTTTAGAAAAATCGGCATGTTTACTGAATAAATTTGTGAAAAATCACACGAAAAATTTGCTGTTTAGATATTGATTATTTCTAATTAATGCTTTATAATATTGTATGACAAGCCACAGGAACCGTGGCAAATAAATTGGAGGTTATTACCATGATTTTTGAAAAAGTAAAGAAGCTTATTTCCGAGCAGCTCGATGTTGAGGAGAGCGTTGTAACAGAGGCTGCTTCCATTACAGATGACCTTGGCGCAGATTCCCTTGACGTTGTTGATCTCGTAATGAGCATTGAGGACGAGTTCAGTGTTGAGATCCCTGAGGACCAGGTTGAGAACATCAAGACTGTTGGAGATATCGTAAAGTATATCGAGGATAATGCTTAATCGAAAAGAAATCATCCCGTACATCGTACGGGATATTTTATTTCACAAACCGATTGTTGATTGTGCATAAAACGAGCGATCTAATTTGTTAAAATGACTAAAAACAAGAAAAAAGTGTTGAAACTTAGTTCGTAAAATGATATACTTTATTTAGGTAAAAAAATTAGGGAGCGTGATATAGTGCCGGCAGGACTAATTATAGCATGCACGGCTGCGGTCGGTTTTGCGGCTGCTTTCGCCGCAGAGCATATTAAAAACCGCAGGCTTTCGGTTGCAGCTGAAAAGCTGAGATTCGTTGACGGAATGACGGGACTCTATACCCGTGACGGATTTCTGAAAGAGGGCGCCGAGCAGCTTGAGCGTTTTCGTGCAGCAGGTTCGGGAGTTGCGTTGATGGTGTTTGATATCGACGCACTCGGTAAGATAAATACGCTTTTCGGTACAGAGGTCGGCGACAGCGTGGTAGCAGGCTTTGCAAGGGCGGTGTCTGCGGCAGCGGACGGCTATGTCTGTGGCAGGGTCGACACTGATGATTTTGCAGTGCTGATCGAATGTGGCGGAAAAGCAGATGTCCAGCGCTTTATAGAGCAGTTTGAGGATAAGCTGAACGATGTTTTCAAGGAAACTGCGGTCATGGATCAGGTCGGATACTTCGCAGGTGTTGCGTTTTTTGACGGACAGGATGACATCCACACGCTGTACAACAAGGCGAATCTCTGTGTGATTATGCCCGAGGGCGGAAAGCTTACCTACTTCAACCGTGATCTTGAGAACCGCATGGTGGAGAATGAATTCCTGCGTGCGGAGATGCTGACCGCTATTGCGGAGGGGCAGTTTGAGCTGTACTATCAGCCTAAGGTGAGCTTCAAGACAGGCGATGTGATGGGACTTGAAGCGCTTATACGATGGAATCACCCAATAAAGGGCTTTGTTCCGCCGTGTGATTTCATTCCGCTTGCTGAACAGACAGGGATCATAACAAAAATAGACGAGTGGGGACTTCGTACTGCCTGCCGCCAGTGTAAAAAGTGGCAGGACGACGGACTTCCCCCTGTAAAGGTGTCGGTGAACATGTCACAGGCGCAGTTTTACTGCACCGATGTGCTGACGACCATAAAAAATGTTCTGGAGGAAACGGGACTTGATCCGAAGTGGCTGGAGATCGAGGTAACTGAGACCATGGCGATGAAGGATATCGAGCGAACAGTGAATGTGCTCAGCAGGATACGGGGCATGGGCGTCAGCATCTCGATGGACGACTTCGGCAGTGGCTATTCCTCTCTAAGCTCCCTTAAGACGATACCGTTGGATATCCTTAAGATAGACCGCAGTCTTGTGTGCGATCTTGACGAGAGCAGCACCTCAAAGTCCATTACTGAGGCTATAGTTGACCTCGGCAAGGCGATGAAGCTGATAGTTCTTGCGGAGGGCGTTGAAACTGACGGGCAGATACGCTTCCTTACGGAGATTGGATGCGATCTTGCGCAGGGCTACTACTACAGCAAGCCACGATCGGTCGAGGAGATAACTGCATTCCTTATGCTTCCGAAATCGGCGAGGATAAAAAGCTCACATTAAAAACTGACCGCATGAGGCAATCGCTTTTGTGCGGTCTTTGTTTTTCCATAAAAAAATGTAAAAAATGTGTTAATAGTGGATAAATCCCCTTGCATTTCTCTGAATATGTGGTAAAATATATAGTGGGGAAAGTCTGCGGTGATCGCAGAAAAAATATATTGAGGAGATACACACGTTGGAATTCATAACATTTGTTCAGGATCTTTTCCATAACTTTATCCGTGTGGTAATGTCCATCACGGTGTTCGACATCATTGATATACTTCTGCTTACATACCTTATCTATGTGCTGTTCAAGCTGATGCGTGAAACTCGTGCGGAGCAGCTCATGAAGGGTATACTTATCCTTGTGGTGATATTCTTTGTGGTGCAGATATGCCAGCTGAAGGTAATGAGCTTCCTGCTGCAGAACTTCTTCCAGGTGGGACTTATCGCCATCGTTGTTGTGTTCCAGCCTGAGCTGCGCCGTATACTTGAGCGTGTGGGACGCACAAAGGTCCCGAACATCGGTCTTTCGGCAGATCAGGGCGGCGAGAGCGACCTTGCACGTGACGCAGCCATCGCTGGTATAGCAGAGGCATGCGAGCGCCTTCACATGACAAAGACAGGTGCGCTCATCGTTGTGGAGCGCCAGACCAAGCTCGGCGATATTACGGAGAAATCCACCATCATCAATGCGGCGCCCGAGCCTGACCTTTTCTGCAACCTTTTCTACAACAAGGCTCCGCTTCATGACGGCGCCATCATAATCCGTGACAACCGTATCTATGCCGCAGGCTGCTTTCTGCCGAACACCAGCAAGGATCAGTACCTGTCAAGTGACCTCGGCTCACGTCACAGAGCTGCCATAGGCATGAGCGAGAATGCGGATTCCCTTGTAATAGTCGTATCCGAGGAAACCGGCACCATCTCCGTTGCAGAGAACGGTCAGCTGACCCGTGGTCTTTCCCGTGAGTCACTTACAAGGATACTGCAGAAAAAGATGCCCGAGTCTGCTGCCCGCTCCAGAAAGAGGGTAAAAAAGACAAAGTCCGAACAGAAAAAAGCGGAATAGCAGGGGGGACGGCACATGAAATTTTTTGTAAATATAGGTAATAATATCAGGAACAACCTGAAATATATAATAATCTCATTTATTATCGCAGTGGTCGCATGGCTCTCTGTTTCCGTGCAGGTTTTTCCCACGGTGGAGGAGCGCGTTCGTGACATCGTTATCGAGGTGCAGGCGACCGAGCACATGCTTCAGAACAATCTGGAGATAGTAAGCGAGCTTGACAGCCTTGTGGATATCCGCATCGAGGGCAAGCGATACGACATAACAGGTCTGTCGGCTGCGGATTTCTACGCTACTCTTGATCTTTCCGCAGTAAAGACGGCAGGTACCTTTACCGTGCCCGTTACCGTTTCGTCAAAGAGCGGAAGCGAGTGCACGATACTTGATACTGATCCGCTTGCGGTCACTGTTCAGATTGACGAGATAGTGACCCGTGAGTTCCCTGTGACAGCTACTGCGCCGAGCCTAAGCCTTCCTGAGGGCTACTACGTGGACGAGTTCACTGCATCGCCTGCGACCATTTCCGTAACAGGCTCTGCGACGCTGCTGGACAAGATCGACCGCATCGAGGCACGCTCACGCTACAGCGGTGTCATCAGTGAATCCCACGACACGCAGAGCGAGCTGTTCATCTACGGCACGAACGGCGCTAAGATAGTGAACGACGATATAAAGCTCAGCACCACTGATGTGTCGGTGTACATTCCCGTTTACAAGCAGAAGGAGCTGCCGCTGAGGTTTGAGTATACGAATGTTCCGACGAACTTCGATACGAACAGCCTTAAGTTTGAGATACAGCCGTCCACCATCATCGTGGCTGCGCCTGATGAGTCGATAGACAACCTGAGCGAGCTTGTTATCGACACTATCGACCTGTCTGATATCATGATGAACAAGACGGTGTTCATTCCGATAACTCTCCCCGATGGCTACAAGAACCTTTCGGGCAACAACAGTGCACGAATCGTATGGGATATCGCAGACTACGGCAAGCTGGACTTCTCTGTAAGCAACATCAGCATCATAAATCCCCCCGACAACTACGATGTGTCGCTCATCACGAATGAGCTGGTGCTCAGTGTTATCGGTCCGTCCGAGGCAGTCAGCGCCCTGACTGCGTCCGACTTTATCGTAAAGGCAAATCTTCTTGGCGTTTCCCTGTACGAGGGAGCACAGAATGTTCCCGTCACCATCGAGATAAGAGGAAGGAAGCAGACATGCTGGGTATCGGGAAGCTACAAGGTGACTGTGGACGCCAAGGTCAAGGCGGAAGAGGAATAATGGCACTTATCGTATCACAGATAAAAACAACTCTTGAAGAAGCAAAGGATAACGCCGTAGGCAAGGCGTTATCCTTGCTTTGCGTTAAAAAGGACGAGGTAAGGACGGCACGGCTGTATAAGACTTCGGTGGACGCACGGCGGGATATCTGCTTTGTAAATTCAGTCTATGTGCAGCTTAACAGCGCTGCAAAAGAAAAGAAGCTTGCAGCAAGGCTTCAGAACGTGCGGCTTCACGACAATGCGGAGCTTGAGGTCACATTCGGCGGCGAGAAGCTGTGCGGAGATATCTATGTGGCAGGCTTCGGACCTGCGGGTATGTTCTGTGCGCTGACCCTGTGCGAGTTCGGCTACAGACCGATAGTACTGGAGCGAGGAGCTGCCATGGACGAGCGCATCAGGGCAGTTGAGGGCTACTGGAGCAGCGGTCTGCTGGACACTGCGACCAACGTGCAGTTCGGCGAGGGCGGTGCCGGTACGTTTTCGGACGGCAAGCTCACCACAAGGATAGGCGACCCTCTCTGTGCCAGGGTGCTTCGGCGCCTTTGCGACTTCGGCGCACCGGAGGAGATACTTGTCAATGCAAAGCCGCATATCGGCACGGACAAGCTGCGTGCGGTGGTGAAGAACCTTCGAAACAGCATAATCGAATACGGCGGAGAGGTACGCTTTCTGTCGCCGCTTGACGACATCAGATTACAGGACGGTCGAATATCCTCTATAACGGTGAACGGTGCGGAGGAACGCTGCGGTGCACTGGCTTTGGCGGTGGGACATTCTGCACACGATACGTTCTCTATGCTGCTGAAAAACGGGATAGAGATGACCCCGAAGCCGTTTTCCATCGGCGCAAGGATAGAGCACCTGCAGGGCGATATCGATGCTGCGTTGTATGGTAAATATGCAGGACATCCTGCGCTGCCTCCTGCGGAGTATCAGCTGTCATACCGTGAGGGCGAGCGTGGAGTTTATACGTTCTGCATGTGCCCGGGC
>JAGAKC010000367.1 GCA_017848155.1 Oscillospiraceae bacterium
AAGGAGTACGACAGCATAGTGAAGCTGCTGTACGACAGGTATGAGCTGACCGTTTCCATGGCTGTCGAGCAGGCGAAGCCGCTTGAAAACCTGATGCAGGCGGAGAACGACCTTGCAGAGCTGAACAAGCGCATAAGCGCTCTCGGCAGCGTAAATATGGACTCCATTGAGGAATACCGCATGGTTTCCGAAAGATACGAGTTCCAGACCTCGCAGCTGGACGACATCGAAAAGGCAAAGCGTGAGCTTGAAAAGCTGATAGAGCAGCTGACCGCTGACATAAAGACAAGGTTCCTTAACAGCTTCCAGGAGATAAACAAGCACTTCAAGGAGATATTCGTCAGGATATTCGGCGATGGTGCAAGGGCAGAGCTGGAGCTTACCGACCCTGACGATGTGCTGAACAGCGGCATAGAGATAAATGCCGCACCCCCGGGAAAGGTCATAAAGAACCTGATATCCCTGTCGGGCGGCGAGCAGACCATGGTCGCTATAACCATCTATTTTGCGATACTTATGCACCGTCCCACACCGTTCTGTATGCTGGACGAGGTGGACGCTGCGCTTGACGATGTGAATGTTGACAAGTACATCACCTACCTTAACCAGTTCAGTAACCAGACCCAGCTGATGGTGATAACCCACCGTCGTGGCACCATCGAGGGATGTCAGGTGCTGTACGGAGTTTTCATGCAGGAAAAGGGCGTATCACGACTGTTAAGGCGCGAGCTTACCGACGAGCTTGATGTGGAGCTTAAGTAACGCTTGAGAAAAAGGAACATAAGGAGAAAACATGGGCTTTTTTGACAAATTCAAAAAGAAGAAGAACAAGGATGAAGAAATTGACGAACAGCTCGCAGCCGTCGAAGCTGAGGAGAACGGCGAGGAAGCTGCTGCGGCTGAGGATATCGCAGAGCAGGAGGCGCAGTACACTGAAGAGCAGGCTGCCGAAGCCGACGATAAAGCCGCCGAGGTAGAGTCAGATGCGGCTGAGGAGTTCTCCGAGCTGCCCGAGGGTAATGAGGAGCACGGCGTGTCCGAGGATAACGAGGAGCCTGCACAGGACGAGGTAGTTTCACAGGAAGCTGAAGAAGCGCCGAAGAAGCTGGGCTTTTTCGAGAAGCTGAAGCAGGGTCTGAAAAAGACGAAGGACGGCTTTGTATCAAAGCTGGAGCTTATCATGAACAGCTTCACGAAGATAGATGAGGATTTCTTTGAGGAGCTTGAGGAGATGCTGATACTGTCAGATATCGGCGCTGAAACATCCTGCGATATCTGTGACAAGCTGCGTGCTGCGGTAAAGCGCACGGGTGCTACAGATCCCGCAGAGGTGAAGCAGCTGCTGCGTGAGATAATCGCCGAGATACTGACGGGCGGAAACGAGCTTATACTTGAATCGAAGCCGTCTGTCATCATGGTCATAGGCGTGAACGGCGCAGGCAAGACCACCACCATCGGTAAGCTCGCCGCAAACCTGAAAGCACAGGGCAAAAAGGTGCTGGTGGCAGCGGCGGATACTTTCCGTGCGGCGGCTATCGACCAGCTGAATATCTGGACAGACCGTGCAGGGGTTGACATAGTAAAGCACAGTGAAGGCTCCGACCCCGCCGCAGTGGTGTTTGACGCAATAAGCGCCGCAAAGGCGAGGGGCGCAGACGTGGTGCTGTGCGATACCGCAGGAAGGCTCCACAACAAAAAGCACCTCATGGAGGAGCTTAAAAAGATAGCACGAGTTATTACGAGAGAGCTTCCCGATGCAAGCATCGAAACTCTGCTGGTGCTGGATGCTACTACAGGACAAAATGCAGTTAATCAGGCTAAGCTTTTCAGTGAAACTGCCGAAATTACCGGAATTGCACTTACAAAGCTTGACGGAACTGCAAAAGGTGGTATAATAATACCTATAAAGAATGAGCTTGGCATACCCGTGAAGCTGGTGGGCGTGGGCGAGAAGATCGACGATCTCCAGCCGTTCATTCCGGCGGACTATGTCAATGCATTATTTGAGTAACTAAAGGCTAATGCCATTTATAGAAAGGAACAGAAATGACACATCACCATCATTCCGCAGAAGAAAAACCTGCCGCCAATTCGCCTGACCGAAAGCGGTTGATAATCGCGTCCAATAACGAGGGCAAGATAAGGGAGTTCAGAAAGCTCCTTGAGCCATTCGGATTTGACGTGATATCCATGCGTCAGGCAGGCTTTACAGACGAGATAATCGAGGACGGAGATACCTTTGAGGAGAATGCTCACATAAAGGCACGTGCTGTGTTCGAGGCTACGGGTCTGCCCGTAATGGCTGACGACAGCGGTCTTGAGATAGACTTTCTGAACGGTGCGCCCGGCATATATTCCGCCAGGTACGCAGGCGAGAATGCCAGCGACAAGGAACGCTGCTTAAAGGTGCTTGAAGAGATGCACGAGGTCGCAAGACCCCTTCGTGACGCAAGGTTCGTGTGCTCCATCTACTTTATCTATGACGAGGACGACGAGTATTCGGTAAACGGGACGGTCGAGGGCTACATAGGCGACA
>JAGAKC010000039.1 GCA_017848155.1 Oscillospiraceae bacterium
ATTGTGGAGCCATTTATCCTGAAGGTAACATCCTCATCATCAAATGCGTCATTTGCTGCGTCGAGAAGCGCCTGAGCATTCTTATCCTTTGCAGCCTGCAGCTCAGAATAGTTGAACTTCTCCAGCTGTTTTTCATCAATGTCCGCACTGTCAGAAAGATTGTATGCCCTACGGAATGCAGCCTCCTTAAGCTGGTTGAACTCCTCAAGGATAGCTTCGTTTCCATCCTCGTCCTTTGTATCGTAGTATGTACTGGAAACGCCCTCAAAGCTAACGGCCTTTACCACGCCGCCCGCTTCTATGGAAACGGTATTTGTGCCTGTAACAGCGCTGTTAAGAGCGATAGAATGGGACCTTGTAAGTTCTGTAAGGCCGAAGCTGCCCACACCCTCAGTAACTGTAACACCTGCGTTGCCGCCTACACGGAATTCAAAACCGCCGTCAGCATTAAGCTCAGCCTGAAGGAACCACTCGTTGCCGTTATCAGGGTCTACAACGCCTGTTGCGGATGCGCCTGTTCTTCCGGAATAACCGAAGTTTGCAGCCAGACCGAGATTCAGGTTGTCAAGCATGCTCTGCTTAAGAGCGTCCATGTCAACGGAGCCGTCAACGACCTCTGCGGATGCGCCGAAGGAAACATTCTTTGTAACACTGCCTACCTGAACATTGAGCGAGAACTCATACTTTCTTGTTACAGAGCCGTCGTCATTCGTTACATCAGTGTAATTCACAGAATCAAACGCCTTGTCAACATCCAGACGGAAGTTATCGGGAGTAATGGAATTACCCTTTACAGTGGAAGATGTTGCTGTCTGATTTACCTTTATCTTATGTGTACCGGGAGTAGTAGTGCTGGATGTGGTAACATTCAGACCATTCGTGCTTGTTCCGGTGGAAGTGATATCAGTCTTGTACTTATTGAAGCTGGACGGGCTCATGATATAGGAGCTGCGGTTAAGCACATCGAAGTACTTATCCTGGAAATCTGTCAGCTTCTTTGTGACCTCTCTGTACGCTTCCTGCTTCCAGGAAAGAGTAGTGAGCTTTTTGTTCTGATTGTCGATCTTTGTCTGATACGCCGACATCATCTGCTGTATCATGGACTCGGTGTCGAAGCCCGAGTTGATACCGCCTAAGCGAATATTATCAATAGCCATATTTAGCCCTCCTGTTTATGTGATCTTAGAAGCTCTGCGATAGCGCTTCCCGAGCTGTTTGCAGCCATCTCGTTCGTCTGACGTGCATCCTTAAGCTCGCTTCTGATTATCTTCACTTCTTTCGGTGCGGATATTCCTATCTTCACCTTATCCTTTGTCACCTCAAGCACCGTGACCTCGATATTGTCCGAGATTATCAGACTTTCGTCCTGTTTTCTTGTTACAACAAGCATCTATCTCAGTCCTCCTCTGCGTACACGGGAGCCTTGAACTCATAATGCTCCGTCAGGATGACCTGCGCAGCAACATTGTCCTTCAGATTGATCACAATGGGACATCTGAGGTTTATGGTAGTCTTGCGGTAGTCATCGGGAACGATCGCCACCGTAAGGCATTTATACGGCGTATCCGCCGTCATTTTCAGCATTTCCATCTCCTCGTCGGAGATCTGAAACTTATAGTCGGGATATATCTCCATCGGATCGTAAACCACGAAGCAGGGCTGCTCATCCTCGACCGACTGCAGCCACATCGGGAATTTGCCCTCACCGAGAGGACTTATAAGAGTATAGCGCTTAACATCTTCAAATCCGATTATTCCTGAAGCAAAATCAAGTATCGTGCTTTCATCTATCTGAACTTCACCGAAATCTCTTGTTTTAATGTTCATCAGATCTTTTCTCCCTTCCGAAGAAGATATTTATCAGCCCTTTGTATCGAAAATGGGCGGCTCGTAATTGGGGTTAGCGCTGGCGGGAACATAGATCGGATCGCCGATATACTCTATCTCGACACGAGGTCTGTCACGGACGATAAGCTCTACGCTGCCGGGGATGAACTCCATCGGCATCCTGCTCATTACATCCCAGTCTATCTCCTGATCGCCAAGCTGGTAGTCAATGCTCAGCTTGCCTGCGTCGAAGGTTATGTCAGCGCCTTCTTTAGGAAGGAACTCCATGATAGTTTCATATGTTGCACCTGCACGGGCTCTCTGTATTGCGATCTCCGATGCGGTCATTCCACGTGCGAGCTGATTTCCCTCGGACGCTACTCTTGCCGTGCCCTGGAATGCAAGCGAGAAGCCCTCCTGTGCTTTCTGTGCCATAAGGTCGCCGCTCGTCATATTGCCCGGACCGAGGCTTTTTCTTGCCTCGTAAGTGTCTATATTCAGCTTGAGCGGCTCTGCTTTCATGACAAACTGACCATTGGTCGTTGTGATATTTACCTTAGGCTGTCTGTCATCAGGGAAATCCAGCTTTGCATTTGTGATCTTAATCTCAATTGATATCGGTATTGTCGTTATCTGCAGCAAATTACCGTTCATAACATTAGCACCTCCTGATCTGGTCGATTAAAATTCATCACTTCATGTAATTGAATACCGAGTTGGGGATAATGGTACTCGACATCTGAAGACAAGCATTATACAATGCTTCATATGTTTTCATCAGTGTGATCTCCGATTCAAGATCTGTAGCTTCAAGCGTATCCTGACGATCCTTAAGGTTAAGCTCTCTTATTTCAAATCTGGATCTGTTGAAGGAGATAAAGTCCTCGTTGTTACCAAGCTCTGCGATCTCTATCATAAGATTTTCAGAGGACTTTACGATACGGTCGATGCATGCGTTTGCATATTCCATGTCACCACGCTTAAGTGCGTTGGCAGCGTCGATCGTGATCTGTATGTAGTTACTGGAAAAGCCGTATTCATTATGAACTGCTGCCTTTGCTTCTGCGTCAACAGCGGACATTATGTATACTTCCTTACCATCAACAGTTATGATGCCCTTGTCATGGTCAACGGTAGGAACGCCCACTCTTTCAAGCTTAAAACGTTCCTGAAGTGCAGCCTCAAAGTTTGCTATGATGTCGTCCTTTGTAGCGCCGCCCTCAAACTGTACATTATAATTCTTTCAGTCTATGTAAAGGTTGATGGAGTAATCCGCATCTTCCTCGAGTGCTTCAAAATCAACAGAAGCCTCGTAGTTATCAGCGCCGCAGCCTGTTACATCTGTACCTGCAAAGGATATCTTGAGCGCCGACTGGGGGTCGATGGAATGATCGTCAGAGTTCTGTACCATGCCGATACCGATATCGATGAACACATCGTTCGAGTAGGGGTACTTTCTGAAATCATTATATGCATTAACAGGAACGCCGTGGTAAAGTACCTGCTTGGCGAAGCCATCCTCTCCTATCTCAAGAG
>JAGAKC010000368.1 GCA_017848155.1 Oscillospiraceae bacterium
TCTATAAGCTGCTTTACACAGGAGATCAACACATGATAATATGTGCTAGTCAGATAGATAGAACTCATATCCACCTCTTTTTCATTATCATATCAAGAATGTACATTAATGTACATTTTTAGCAGACAATGCTATGATGTAATATCCATATATTATACCGTATCAAGATGTTTATCACGGCGAATGTGTTATTCCTATCAATAAATGTAACACTAAAAATCCAAAAACGTCAGGAATCGACAGAAATATGTTGTATCTTCAAGCTTTCAAAAACGGAAGTTTTTCATCAAAGTCTGTTTTGGTGTGCTTTTTTGATTGTTGCGATCTTTGCTGTCGTTTCATTGGTTTTGCTCATTGCTATAATCATACTTATTCATTATATCACACATGCTGTTGATTGTCAACAGATTATGTAGCAATACAACATTGTTGATCGTTGTACTACAATACTGTTGATGTGTTGAATTGTCAATGATGCTTTACACTCACACACAAAAGTTGTCAAGGTAAAGAGAAAAAGAAACTTGCCAATGCAAGGGTGGAATGATAGATTTTTCTAATATGTGGCAGCTTACAATACTTTCGAATATCCTGCAGAAACCAAGTGATCAGATTTGAGGTGTTCCGGCTCAATTTGTAAATATTGATTTTCTGTGATAAGATCTTCTTTGACTTGTTTATTCAGCTTCGGTGGTCTGCCTTGACTTTCTTTCCTAATAACTTTGTATCTCTCTTCTGATATATTGTTTCCCGCAATTTAGTTTTCTAAAATAAGTAGATGATAGTTCATTTTTTTGAATTATTTCATTGTATCCTGATTTTTGTTCTCGCATATCCATTATAACAGATATTATAAAGTTGATGAGTATTTTTTGCGCGTTAAAATATGCACCCCAAAAGTGGAAAACTTCTGGGGTGCATATAACGTATTAACTAATTTTTATTTAACAGATCTTGTATTGTAATATTGCTTCAAGTGAATAACATATTGATTCCGTTTGTTGACGATTATGGTTCAAACCTGAACCACTCAAAGTCGAACTTTGTGCCGGGCAGGAATACGAAGCTGATGTCGTTGATGCCCGTAAGCTTCGGTATCCCGAAGCGCTGCTCGCTCACATCGTCGGAGTGCATGAATTCAAGCAGTACGCTGGTCTGCTCGCCGCCCACGGGGGTGTAGCGCAGCTGTACCTGATTGGACGGATTCGCCGTGATACCACGTATCGTTACAGCCGAAGCTCCATCCTTGCCGAAATCAAGTGCGTCGTAGTTTATGATGACATTGTTGCCTATGCCAACGACGCTGCGGTCGGAGATGCTGTATTCGTCGCCGTAGATGCTGTCGCTTTCTGCGGTGTAGTTCACGTCAAACGCACGCTCTATCGGAATAAATTCAAATCCGCCGAACGTTACACGTGCGTCGATAACTACGCTTATGGTGTGAAGCCCTTTAAGACGTGGCACGGTAGATGTCTGTCCCGCAAAGCCGCACCAAAGTCCGTTGTTTGCAAAGATTATCTTGCCGAGAAGCACTGCGCCGTCCTCGTCGGGAATACCGTCCCAGACCTCTACGGGGAAGTCAAAGCAGGTGCCTATATGAAGCGTGATAGCTTCGCTTCCTGTCTTGCCGAAGTCAACGTTTCTGTAGCTCATGACTGTCCTGCCGTCAAAGCTGCCTATTGCGCCGTCCTCAACAAGGTTTACGGTCACGTTGGAGCTGTCAAGCTTGCTTGCAGAGAGGAATTCGTAAGCGTCACGTGTAGCTGCGCCCATACCTGTGACATTGAACACGACATCTGCGCATACCTGGGGCTGTGGTGCACCGTTATTTACAAACGCTCTTGCGATGAACTGTCCGTCGCCTATGGCGGTAACGACAGCCTTTTCGCCATCCCATTCAACGGTCGCATTGTTCACCTCAACGCCCGTTTCACGCACGCACTTCCACGTGATGTCGGAGTAGGTGTGGTTTTCGGGCAGCAGCTTCACCTTTATCTCGGCGGTGGGATGCTCTGCGTCCAGCTCACGTGTATCACATACTGGAACTATCTTTCGTACAGGCACCTCGTCGGTGTATTCCGTCTGTGCGGCAGGGAAGCGGTTTTCTGTTACAACGGAGATACCCTCGCAGCCAAGCGGAGCTTCTATGGAGCGGATAGTAAGCTCTGCGCTTTCAAGACCTGTGGAGCTTGCACGGACAGTTATCTCGCCGCTTTCCTGCGTGCTCTGTACCATTGCAAGCAGCTTTCCGCTGAACAGCCTGCGGTTGTCGCCCTTGTAGCTGTCGTAGTCGGTGCTGTCGCCGTTGTCAAGTCCCACAAGACGTCCTGCGCCGCTTACCTCGACCTTGATGCGGTTTCTTGCGTTGCTTACAGTTATTCCGTCCTTGTCGGTGACGGATATCTCCACGAAGCAGATATCTCTGCCGTCTGCGAAAACGTTCGGGTCTGCGGCATGCAGCTTCACACGTACAGGGTCGCCGTTTGAGCGCAGCGTCTGCTCGGCTATCACGTCTCCCATGGAGTCGTAGCCCTTTGCTGTAAGCTCTCCTGCCTCATACGCAACACGGAATTCCGCACGCATGCGCTCGTCTGTTGTCAGCGCCATCGTGTGCGTGCCGACTGACTTTCCGTTAAGGAAAAGCTCCACGGAGTGCGCATTACTGTAGATGATGACATCTATCATGTCGCCGTCGTTGAAGTCCCAGTAAGAGGGCACGATGTGGAGCACAGGCGTTTTGAGCCATGTCCTTGCCCCCTCGTAGGTCCACACGCTGTTGTAGAAGTAGTATATATCCTTGTGGAAACCTGCTGTATCAACGATTCCGAAGTAGCTGTTCTTTGTGGAATAGGGTGTAGGCTCTCCGATGTAGTCGAAGCCTGTCCAGATGAACTGACCGCCGCAGAAATCGCAGTCACGGTCCAAGCGCCATGACTTCATTGCGGAGCTGCCCCAGCCCACCACGCTGTTGTCAAGCGAGCTGCACTGCAGGTCCTCGTGGGTGAGCAGCGGAGCGGATGCAGGGAAGTGGTAGATTCCCCTTGAACGTACTGCGGAAGCGGTCTCGCTGCCATAGATGAACCAGTCGGGGTATTTTCCGTGGTGCTCGTTGTAAAGGCGCTCGGTGTAGTTGTAGCCTGCAAGCTTTACGATATCGGAGCACTTCTGCGCATTCTCGCTGCCCATGAAATTGGAGCCGATGGTCGCACGTGCGTTGTGCTTCGGGTCGTATTTCTGAACATAGTCATACAGGCGCTGGGTTATCTCGATGCCGTGGGGGTCGTTGGTGTCGCTTATCTCGTTTCCTATGCTCCACATGATGACGCAGGGGGAGTTTCGGTCACGCTCTACCCAGCTCCTTACGTCACGCTCTGCGTGCTCCGCAAAGAAGCGGTGGTTGTCAAATTCGGTCTTGGAGTTTTCCCACATATCAAAAGCCTCGTTCACTACCAGCAGACCGAGTGCGTTGCACATTTCGGGCAGCTTTCTCGCAGGCATATTGTGGGTGGTGCGGATAGCGTTGCAGCCCATATCCTTCATGATGGTGAGCTGTCTTAACAGCGCTGCGTCATTCACCGCCGCACCCAGTGCGCCGAGGTCGTGATGCATGCATACTCCGTGCAGCTTCATCGGCTGACCGTTTAAAAGGAAGCCCTTGTCGGGAATGAACTCTGCGGTGCGGTAGCCGTATTCGATATATTCTGTCTGAAGCAGCTCCTCACCGCTGTACAGCTCTACCGCCAGTGTGTAGGTCACGGGGCACTCCACATCCCA
>JAGAKC010000369.1 GCA_017848155.1 Oscillospiraceae bacterium
AATAGAGGTGATCCGCCGCCTTAAAGCAGAGAAGAAATATGTTCCTGCCGTGATAATAGTCACCAACATCAGTAACCCCCAGCTTGAACGTGACGCAATGAACGCCGGCGCATCCTGCGTGCTGGTGAAGCCGATAGACCCGCAGTTCCTCGTAACCAGGATATCGCAGATATGTGGATTTGAAAGCGAGCCTACAGCTGTGCCTGACGAGACCGATCTTGAGTGCGCTGTGACCGAGATAATCCATCAGGTAGGCATACCTGCGCACATAAAGGGATATCACTACCTGCGCACTGCGATAATGCTGTCGGTAAACAACGACGAGATGATAAACTGCATCACAAAGCTGCTTTACCCAACCGTAGCAAAGCGGTATCAGACCACTTCCTCTCGTGTGGAAAGAGCTATCCGCCATGCAATAGAGATAGCATGGGACAGAGGAGATATCGATGTACTCACACGCATATTCTCCTACACTGTTCACACCACACGAGGAAAGCCAACAAACTCCGAGTTCATTGCGCTTATCGCTGACCATCTGCGCCTTAAGTTCAAATCACGCACCGCAGTCCCTGCATACAGATAAGATATCCGCCCGTGATACATATCACGGGCGGATATCTTATTTTTCGGGCACGAAGCTGTAGCCTACTCCCCATACTGTATGTATACATGAAGCATAGCGCCCGATCTTCTTTTTGATACGGTTGACGTGCACAGCTACCGTCCTGCTGTCATGAAGCACCACTCCCCATACACGAGAGGTAAGCTCTCCCTTGCTGAATACATGCCGTGGCTTCGTCAACAGCAGAAACAACAGTTCTATCTCTTTCGGGGTAAGCTCCACTTCATTTCCGTCTACTGTTACCGAGTAAGCGCTGATATCAACACATAATCCGTCATACCTCACACGGTCAGCAATGCAAGGTACTGCATTATCATCCTTTATCAATCCTGATACCATCTTTGCCACATCAGCCGCATCAAACGGCTTCGTCACCACAGCATGCACATCTGCGCCGAAAATGCATGGAAGCTTCCTTGACTCACTTTCAGAAACGGTAATGATGAACGGTACACTGCGTATACTGTCAAGCCTGCTGATAACTGCCGCAAGAAGATCACCCGAAACACCTGCACTGACTATCATTGCATCCGCTTTTGAGGCCGCTTTAAAGACCACATCATCGAATCTTGAAAATCCGCAGCACTCCATACCTTCCCTTTCCAGACGGTCTATCACCAGTTTCCTTAACGACGCATCCTCGTCAACAAGCAGTATCCTGCCGTAAGGCATCCAAGCTCCCCCCTTCTTTCAGCAAAAAGGGGCGATATTCACATACCGCCCCTTAACAATGCTATTCTGAGCTATCAGCCGAGAACTACCTCGACCTGGTGCTCGCCGCCATCGAATACAGGGATAACATTGCCCTCGACAGCCTTGCCGTCTACGGTCATGCTCTTTACACCTGCGCATACGTGGTCGGGATTCTTAACAGTGATGTTGTATACAGCACCTCTGAACAGTCTGGAAGCCTTGAAGCCATCCCATGCAGCAGGAATGGAGGGGCTGATCTCAAGACCGTTGTACTGAGGCTTAACACCGAGGATATACTGGGATACAGCAACAAAGTTCCATGCAGCTGTACCTGTCAGCCAGCTGTTCTTAGCCTCGCCGTGACGCTTAGCGTCCTTACCTGCGATCATCTGAGCGTATACATAAGGCTCGGTCCTGTGCAGATCGGACTTATCCTCACGGAATGCGGGAGCGATCTTGCTGTAATACTCATAAGCCTTGTCGCCGTGGCCAACAAATGCCTCAGCGCAGATTATCCATGCGTTGTTGTGGCAGAATACACCTGCATTCTCCTTGTAACCGCCGGGATATGTGGAGATCTCACCGTACTCAACCTTGTATGTTGTGAAGGCAGGATTGTTCAGTACCATACCGTGATCGGAGTTCAGGTACTTGTCGATGCTCTCAAGAGTCTTGATGTCGTAACCCTTGTCCTTGCCAAGACCTGCAAGAACGCACCAGCCCTGAGGCTCGATGAAGATCTTGCCCTCTTCGCACTCGGAGGAGCCGACCTTGTTGCCGTTGTGATCGTAAGCACGGAGATACCACTCGCCGTCGTAGCCATACTTAACAGTAAGCTCTCTCATCTTCTCGATCTCAGCCTCAGCCTTCTTAGCCTCTTCCTCGTCGCCCTTAAGACGGCACATAGCAGCGTACTCGGGAGCGATGAAGCAGAACATACCTGCGATCATCACAGACTCTGCAACCTGAGAGTAGAAGGGAGGATCAGGGAATATATCCTTATTGTTGTATGTCTGGAAGCTCTCACCGGGCTTATCGGAGAAGCAGGAGAGGTTCAGACAGTCGTTCCAGTCAGCACGGCCGGAAAGGGGCAGACCGTGAGGACCTACCTTCTTTACAACGTGGTAGAAAGCTCTCTTAACGTGGTCGAGCATTGTGTCTGCAAGCTCTGCCTTGTTCTCATAGGGAACCATCTCGTCGAGGATAGTAAGGTCGCCGGTTTCCTTGATGTAAGCGGAAACAGCGAGGATCATCCACAGCGGGTCATCATTGAAGTTGGAGCCAAGCTCATGGTTACCCATCTTTGTAAGAGGCTGGTACTGGTGGTATGCACCGCCGTCCTCAAGCATAGTAGCGGCAAGGTCGATAAGTCTTTCTCTTGCTCTCTCGGGGATCTGGTGAACGAAGCCGAGCAGATCCTGGTTGGAGTCACGGAAGCCCATACCTCTGCCGATACCGCTCTCGAAGTAGGAAGCGGAACGGGACATGTTGAATGTTACCA
The DNA here is from genome assembly GCA_017848155.1 of Oscillospiraceae bacterium. Lineage (GTDB taxonomy): Bacteria > Bacillota > Clostridia > Oscillospirales > Ruminococcaceae > CAG-115. The sequence goes on from JAGAKC010000369.1 coordinate 2,820, forward strand.
TGCACTGGTACTGGTTCCATATATTTACCATTCTGTTGAGCTTCTCGTCAGGAGAATCAACGCTGTACTGCATCAGCAGCTTGTCCCAGTAGCCCTTAAGCGTATCGAACAGCTTGTCAGCCTTTTCAGCAGTGTCGCACATAGCGATCATCTCGTTAGCCTTAGCCTTGTTGATAACATTTGCGAGAGGCTTTGCATTGCCGTGGCCGTCTACTGTGTAGCTTGCCTTGATACCGTCGTAATTGCCGCTCTTGTCAAACTTCTCATCAGCAGGCATCTCAACATAACCGAGGCAGAATACGAGATCCTTGCTCTCACCGGGAGCAAGC
>JAGAKC010000370.1 GCA_017848155.1 Oscillospiraceae bacterium
ATTTTGCCATCAATGCGGTAGACGGTGGTACTCTTGGTCTTGCAAAGGCATCTGCTTCCAATAAGATCACATCCAAGACAACTATCGAGGATATGGGTATAGCTGCTGATGCAGACGGTAAGTATTCCTTCAAGATCAACGGTGTTGATATAAGCCTTGACAAGAACGCTACTATAGAATCTCTTGTAAATGCCGTGAACAAGTCCTCGGCAAATGTTACAATGTCCTACTCCTCCCTGACCAACAGCTTTGTTATCGAGTCAAAGGAAAAGGGCGGTGCCGGTGCGATAGAGATAGAGGGCAATGACTTTACTAAGGCGCTCGGACTTACAGATGACAGCGGCGAAGAGGTAGGCTTTACTTTCGGTCACAACGCTATCCTTGAGCTTGACGGACAGGAGCTTTACCTTAACGATAACAGCTATTCAATGGATGGAATGACATTCACATTCAATGATGATATCCAGCTTGGCGAAACTTTCACAGTTGGTGTAAGCAAGAGCTATGATGAGGCTAAGGAGCTTATCAAGGGTTTTGTTGAGGATTACAACAAGCTCATAGATGAGGTTTACGACTTTATAGGCACAAAGCCCAAGACAGATTCCAGCGATAACAAGTACGAACCGCTCACTGATGCTGAAAAGGAAGAGATGAGCGAGGACGAGATCAAGAGCTGGGAGGAGACCGCAAAGATCGGTATTCTCTACAATGACTCTACAATATCCGGCATAATGTCTAAGATGCGTACTTCGCTGTATGGCGCAGTCAGCACAGAAGATGGCGGAAAGATAGGTCTGTACAGCATCGGTATCAAGACTTCCGATGATTACGAGGATCACGGAAAGCTTGAGATCGACGAGGATAAGCTGGATAAGATGTTCGAGGAGCATGCTGACGAGATCATCAAGCTGTTTACTGATTCCGAAAACGGTATCATGAAGCAGATGGATAAGGTGATCGAGGGTGCAGTAAAGTCCACAGGCTCTGCTGAAAAGAGAGGTACTCTCATCCGCAAGGCAGGTCTTGAGAGCGGTGCTTCTGCTATCGACAACAGCATATTCAAGGAAATGGAGCGTGTTCGTGACAGGATCCAAACGCTTCAGGACAGATACAATACCCGTGAGGAGTACTGGTGGTCTGTATTTACAAATATGGAGTCCATGATGTCTGATCTGAACAGCCAGTCCAGCTATCTTTCATCTTACCTTGGACAGTATTAATTATAACGAAGGTGAGTAAAAATGGCCAATCCATATTCCGCATATAAACGTCAGTCTGTGCAGACTATGACACCTGTTGAGGTCGTTATAAAGATGTACAGCGAGATAGAGAAGCAGTTTGCTATTGCGGTTTGCGCAATAGAGGAGCTTAAGGATATAAAAAAAGCGAATGACGCTTTGATAAAAGCGCAGGAGCTGCTTGGCGGTCTTAGAGGGGCACTGGATATGTCAGTGCCCATCTCCAAGAACCTGGAGGAGCTGTATAAGTTTTTCCAGCAGGAGGCGGTAAAGGCTAACATCAAAAAGGATGCAACGGAGATCAAGAAGATCATTCCCATGATAGGCGATCTCAGAGATGCATTCACTCAGATAAGCCAGATGACCCGTGAGGAGATCGAGGCTCAGGCTAAGGCTAATAGCTCAAAGAAATAAAGCAAGCAAAGGGGGAGGTATTATGGCAGAGGCTACGGGATGTGCTGCGGTACTCTCCATATTGAGTGAGATATACACCACGCTTCAGGAGTATGAGAAGCACACGGACGCCATGATAAATGCCGACCTTGAGGTGCTGCAGGGTGCGCTGATCAAGAGAAATGAACTCATTGATGATCTGGAAGAGCTTAAGCAAAGACTGGATGGCGTGATCGAGCTTGAACAGGAAGAAGAGCGTATTCTTCTGAGAGCATTGATAAGGGGCAGCTTTGTAAGTGCGCCGCTTGATGAGGCTCATAAGGAGATACAGCTGAAGCAGAAGAATATCACGATATGCAAGCAGCGTATCGTAGATAAGGATAAGGTGATATCGGGTCAGTTCAGAAACCAGCATGTCGATTCACGTAAGGAACTGGAGCAGCTGAAGC
>JAGAKC010000371.1 GCA_017848155.1 Oscillospiraceae bacterium
ATAATCAGTGAAAACGGAAATGTTAAAATAATATGGAATATGTAATAAATTAGCTGTCGGGCGATCATACCCGACAGCTTTTGTTATTATAATGAATATTTCTCGATAACGCAGGAATGCGCCTTAGTTTCCTTATCGTAGCTTATCCCCACAAGCAGGATATCGCCCGAAACAGCTTCCAGTGCAGACGGATAGTTCTTTTCCTTGATCTGCGTGATAGCAGTATCAGCAGAGATGTTCCATTTAAGCTCTACCACAAGTGCAGGCTTGGTTACGCCGCTGTTAGGAAGAAATACCATATCAGCAAAACCCTTGCCACTGGGCAGTTCACGCAGTATGGTGTAATACTTCGATGCAGTGTAATACGCAAGGCGGATAACACAGCTGAGATCATTCTCGCGGTTGTAGGTCAGCACGTCGGAATACTCCTCGTGTGCCTTTTCAAGATACTCCGCAACAAGCTCCGCATTACCCTCAAGGGTAGCTTCAAGCAGCCTGTCAGAGCGTTCAAGCACAGGAACTATGCTCCATTTTGTCTCCTGAACAGTATCAAAGAATACCGAGCGGATCTCCTCGTTGGGGATATACGCCGTTTCAGAAGAAGGATCATAGGCAAGGTAGCCATAATGGATAAGCAGTGTAAGTGCGTCGTCCTTGTTCTTTATCTCGTGAACATTGTTGGTGAATTTGGACACCTTTACAGGACAGCCCGTACCGCCCATCATAGTGATGATACCGTCACGCAGACCATCGAAATTGTAGTTGATGTAATTCAGCAGCGAATCAAATGCCACTGTCCTTGTCCAGTAGCTGCCAAAGCCTGACTCTATCATACAGATAATGGAATGCGGATTAAATATGTGCGAATTATTAAGCAGATATCCGTCATACCACCTTGAGACCTCGTCATAGCTGATGTTATGCTTATCGCAGAGTGAACGCACCTCGTTCTCGGTAAAGCCGATATGATCCGCAAAGGCATCAGGGCGCAGCATCGTGTACTCAGTGAAATTGTTGAGTGCAGACTCAGTGCTGTAACGGATGATTGGAAGAATACCCGTGATGTAGGCTAAAGCGATGTACTGGTTGGTTATCTCGCTCTTGAACAGCTTTCGGAGCAGATTTATATATACTCCCTGTTCCTCAGCGGAGTAGTTCTTGTCACGCAGGAACAAGTCCCATTCGTCGATTATAATGACGAATTGCTTATCAAGCAGCTTTCCTATGGTCATTACAGCAGCGGCAAGGTCTGTTCCCTCAAGCTGCACTTCGGGATAAGCCTCGTTAAGCTCACCCACGATGTCACGCTGTAAGGTATCAACAGCATCGGAAATGCTCTTATCGCAGTACTGCTGCATATCGATACGAATAAGGCTGTATTTATTGAGGTTATCCTTGTAGGAGGCGTCATTTGCTATCGCAAGTTTGTCAAAGATATCAGTAGAGGAGCTTCCGCAGCTATAATACGCAGCAAGCATATTCGCTGTGATGGTCTTTCCAAAGCGACGGGGACGACTTACGCAGATAAAACGCTTGTCGGTATTGAGCCTTGAATTGGTAAATGCAAGCAGGCTCGTCTTATCAACATAGTTATCTGAACGCACTGTCATCTCAAAGCTTCGTGCTCCTGTATTGACAAAGTTTCCGCAATAGCTCATCTGCCACACCTCCCACAAATTACTATATATAAAAGTATAGCACAATAAGACTTTAATGTCAACACAAACCGTTCGCTATTCATCATCAGCATTTCGACACTCTATACTTTATGGGACAGAAAATATTGCATAAAATAGTCCATTTTCTTCCCTTTTTTCCAAGTGGATTTATGTAATAATTATATGGTAGAATTAACATAAGGCGGAGTATATCTGCCACATTAATTCATTTTCAGGAGGATAAAATGAACAAACAACTTATAATCAAGATAGGCGGAATCGTATCTGCCATCATCTACGCTCTCGGTGCGGTCTTTCCGCTGGCATCTGCCGAGATATTCGGAACAACGGTAAGCGCGTCCTTGCTGGACGGTGGTGATTGGGTATATGTAATCATCAACGCTGCTCTGGTGATCGCAGGTATGCTACTTTCAGAGCATACAGCATTGATACTCTGTGCGATAACTTCGGGATTGCTAGCATTCCTTGAGTTGAAACGCTTCTTTGACGGCAGCTCTGAACAATTTTCCGCATTCCTTACTAAAGGCGCAGGTTTTTACTGTCTGCTTATAGGAGCGATACTAGTTGTAGGATTTTGCATTGCGATGCAGTTTATTAGCGACGCACCCAAATCAAAAGCCAAAAAGACATCATCTGTTAAAAAATGTCCGTTCTGTGCGGAAAAGATCAAGGCTGATGCAAAATTGTGCCGTTACTGTGGCAGCAAGCTTGACGAAAACGTTGAAACATCAGCGGAAGATGATTCTGACGCTCCTGCTCCCGAAGATGACAGCCTTAAAGGTCTTGCAAAACAAGGCGGAAGGCTTTTAGTCAGCCTTGCAATGATAATTGCGTCTGCTGTTCTTCTTGCATTCATAATTATATTCAGCATCGGTGGAATTCTAAATGACCTTGACACCAACAGCGAAAACAGCTCTGTGACACAAACATACGAATCAGAGGAAGTCCCCGAAGTCACTACAACGCAGACTACTACAACAGCAGCTACGACAACTACTACAAAGGCAACGACCACTACAAGGGCTACTACAACTACGACAGCGACAACAATATCCGAGCCGACTGATATCACTGATTATGCATATCCAATAGAAGCGTATTTTGTACAGAACGATAATTTCTCAAGCAGTGCAGTTGAGGGAGGCGTACCATACATCCACATCAAACCAGACGGAACTTTTGAATTTCAGTGTAACAAATACACAGATGTTCTGATCTATAAAGGCACATGGTCACATATGGTATTCGGAATGGGTGTAACCAGCTTCATGCTTGAAGTAACATCCAGCAACTATGGAAATGTTGATAACGATATCAGGAACACGCCGATAATGCTTACATATTATAATGATTCCGAGCCTGTAGTGTTTGATTATCAGAGTGA
>JAGAKC010000372.1 GCA_017848155.1 Oscillospiraceae bacterium
AATTTCATGCCATCTCAAGGCGTGATCAATAAAGGAGGAAATTTTTAATGAAGGTTTTAGTAATTAACTGCGGCAGCTCTTCCCTGAAGTATCAGGTCCTGGAGATGGATGACAACACTTTACTGGCTAAGGGCCTGGTAGAAAGAATCGGCATCGAAGGTTCCGTTATCAAGCACGAAAAGATGTCTGTATGTGGGTGTGTGTCTGCCTTTTCCGTCGTCCTCTCTGATAGCGCTTGTTTTCATAACCTCTTTGCCTGCAACAGCATTCAGCATTGTGGATTTGCCAACGCCTGATGAGCCGATAAGAGCGATAGTTACACCGCTTTTAAAATACTTTTGCAGTTCCGACATACCTTCGCCTGTAACAGAGCTTATAGCAATTACATCGGTCTTGTCAGAAACGCTTTTAACCTCTGCTATATATTTATCCACATCATCACACAGATCCGCTTTGCTGAGAATGACCACAGGAATACCGCCGCCCTGTATCGTTACAGCGATGTATCGTGCTATCCTTCCTGCGTTGAAGTTCTGATTTAGAGAGGTGACAATAAACACATAGTCAAAATTAGCAGCCATAGGCTGTTCAACCAGTGTCTTTACATATCCGTCTGCGTGACCGCTTCGGTCAGGGCGGGAGAGGTATGTTTTTCTTTCAAGTATTTTTTCTATGAGTGAATCGCCGTAAGGGTTAAAAATAACCTCAACATGATCTCCCACAACAGGAAATTCGCCGCTGTTATAGAGATTTCCTTTCAGCTTGGCTCCGATCTCACCTATTTTGCCGATCAGGGTATAGCGCTCACGCTGTACCTCGGATACTCGCATAATGTTTTTTTCGTTTGTAACCATTGTAATAACCAATCCTTTCAAATTAAAGCCTGTTTTCTTTGAGCATGACCTCGGCAATACCCGGGAAATAAAGCTGCGGCATGAGAAAAGAATGGACGTTCCAGATAATTCTGGGCGCAAAAAAGCCGCAGCAAAATTCGCTGCGGCATAATCATTTTCACACAAAAATGGTTACTTCAATACTGCCGAGGTAATTCTGCTCATACTGTTTTCGTTTTTCATCATTGTGTAGGTCATCTTAATTACCTCGCTTTCTTTAAGTGTATTAGGCTATCGAAAACACCTGTTTTCAATAGCCGTTGTTATTATAGCATTATTGTTTTATTTTGTCAAGACCTTGATTCCAAAAAAGCTGTTCTTTTTAATTACTACGAAAAATAAGTAGCATGGCTGTAAATGAATCTTGACGAATACAGATTCGGATGGTATAATGAAAGCAGCTTGCTCCAATTGCTTCGCAATTGCGCTGTTTTCATTGAACGGCTGACCCACCGCAACTGCGGCAACGCTGCTTACGCAGCTTGCAAAGCTTCGCTTTGCGGTCATGGTATATTGAAAACATATCATATGAGGAGGAGAAGTATTGAAAATGTTGAAATGGATCGTGATCGGTGTGGCTGTTATTGCTGTAATAGTTGCTGTAATCTTGCTGTTTCCTATCCTGTCTGCCATGTTAAAGCCTGAGGATCACCTCCTTGATGGTGGAGATATGATGAATAGATCTTATCTTAAGAGCGTCACATATTCAGAATACGGAGATATGACGGGCGGAAGCGTTTATATGAAGCTGTATTCCGATGATTCAGGTAAGGTGTGGCTTGAGGTCAGCGAATGTGCTGCAGCAGGCTGCGAGGAAGTCAGCAATACATATGAGCTTGACCTTAACGCTGTTTATCAGTTCAATGCTCTGTATGATGAAAAGCACATGTACAGATGTGCGGATCTTCCTGATTCTGAGATCATGATCCTTGATGCCGCAACATCAAGTGTAACGATCGAGTTTTCCGATCGTACTATAAGTTTCAACAGTAACAAGGTCTTTCCTGAGGAGTGCGTCGGTGCGGTCGGTGCAACATATTCGCTTCTCAGAAGCTTTATTCCTGAATGATCAGTTCAGCCGAGTTGTCTGAACTTTGATTTTAAACGGCTATCACACAAAAACAGGACAGCAATCATTTTGGTTGCTGTCCTGTTTTGTAGTATTATTGGCTTTTGTTAAGCGCCTGATGGCCGGTGCTGACGGATATGGCTGCATTGCAGATGTTGTTTTCGCAGCAGATCCTGAACAGACCGTTGTACATTTCCGAAATGTCCTTAAGTATCTTAAGTCCGTAGCCCTTGCTTGCCATCGGGTCAAGCTCCTTTTTTCCGCTGACAGATGTGGGGTTTTCGGTGGAGATAACGATAAATCCCTGTTTTATCTGTGCGTTGATATTGATGTACCTTTTGCCGTCGGTGCTGCAGCATGCCTTTATCGCATTATCCATCAGGTTTGAAAAGATACTGCACAGATGCACCTGCTGCACCTCTCCTATATCGTTTATCGAGATATCAGTGTTGAAATCTATATCGTTGTCTATGCATATCTGAGCCTTCTGGTGCAGTACAGCATTGATCACGGGAACAGAGCAGTACTGATATTCCACAGTGTTGTTCAGCTGCTCCTCAATACCACTGATAAGCGCCTGAGCTTCATCATAGTTCTTTGTCTGAACAAGACTCCTTACGCTTATGAGCTGGTTCTTGATGTCATGCCTTATCTTAGCTATCTCATATCGCTTGCTCTCTATATTGTGGTAGTGTGTCTGTTCAAGCTCCTTTGCATATTCCAGCCTGTTCAGCTCCTGCTTCAGCTCGTGGTTCTTCTCCACGTCCGCAAGATATATCAGGAATATGACATCAGACAGACAAAGTACTGTAAATCCGACTATCGACAGCGTCACAGCAGACATTCCCATAAGATTATCATACCGCATACGCTGATACATCATCGTGAAGATAACTATCGCCTGACCTATTGGGAACAGTATGAAGATAGGGTTTGTATGAAAGCGCTTGTCCTTGTTTACCAGCTTGTTCCACAGCTGACAGTAGAGGTATTTCGTCGGCATGCTTATAAGTGCGTAAAGTAGCGTGCAGACAAGTCTGGATTCGTTATATTCCTCCAGGTTGTTTGCGAGGAATGTGGGGTCGATCGCCTGAATGAAAACGGTCAGAGCTATCTCTATTATGAAGTCGATCACCTGGTTAAAAACAAAGAAAAGACATATTGCGACCTTGCTGCCCCTGAACATGAGAAAGGTGACGGTTATAGGTACAATTATGCAGGCAAGCGGTTTGAAATATGACCATGGTGAACCCAATGCCGACAATCCGAACGGGATAAGTACGCTGAAATAGAAAACTGCCAGTGCGACAGGCTTCTTTACTTTTGAAACAAAGCATTTGGTGGTTATCCAACCGAGGATAAAGAACTGTATCGAGTTGAGCGCCCACCATAACCAGAAATAGATATTGTTCATTTTTATGCTCCTGTATGTTGATCCTGCGGCAAACCGCATCATTTATTTTATCACATTCGTCATTTGATTTCAATACACCTGATGCGTGTAAGCTGTGTATCTTCAAAATTAGCAAAAAAATCAACGTTTTTGGTAGATCATGTGTGCCTGCTGAAAAAAGTTGATTTTAGTGCAATAATATGGTATACTGTGTAATATGAGAAAAAACGTGTGGTACACGGAGCAGCAAAGGTGAGGATACATGAAAACAGGACTTATTCTTGAGGGCGGCGCTATGCGTGGAATGTTCACGGCAGGCGTTATGGATGTCATGATGGAGAATGGTGTGGAGTTTGACGGCGCCATCGGAGTTTCAGCGGGCGCAGCATTCGGCTGCAATTACAAGACCCGTCAGATAGGCAGGGTGATACGCTACAACACCCGTTTCAGCAGGGACAAGCGCTACTGCGGTGTGCGCTGCCTTCTTCGCACGGGCGATATGTACAGTGCGGATTTTGCTTATGGCGAGGTGCCGCTGATACACGACCCGTTTGACTTTGATACATATATGAATAACCCGATGGAGTTTTACGTGGTGTGCACGGATATTGAAAAAGGCGAGGCTGTATACCACAGGTATGAGGGCTGGGACGACCACGGCTTTGACTGGATAAGAGCTTCTGCGTCTATGCCGCTGGTGTCAAGGGCGGTGGAGATAGACGGAATGAAGCTGCTTGACGGAGGTATTTCCGATTCGGTGCCGCTGCGTTATTTTGAAAGCATCGGCTATGACAGGAATATCGTGGTGCTGACCCGTCCGAGCGACTACGTCAAGAAAAAGAACGGTATCCTTCCGCTTATTAAGGCAAAATACAGGAAGTATCCAAAGATGGTGGAGCTTATGGCGGACCGCCACAATGCATATAACAAGGATATAGCATACATAACAGAAAAGGAAAAGCGTGGCGAGGTGCTGGTTATACGACCCGAGGCTGCGCTGCCTATAGGCCGTGTGGACAAGGACCCCGAGAAGCTGAGAGCGGTGTATGAGATAGGCAGACAGACAGCAGAGAAGCTGCTGCCCGAGATAAAGCGCTTTCTTGGCAGTGACGGCGCTTGACAGGAAAAATGTTATGCTGTATAATTAATGTATAACAATGTCGGGAGGTGGCGCAGATAGAGATATTTCTTTATATACTGGTCGGTATAGCGGCGGTGATACTTCTGCCGATACTGTTTCTTACTGTGTGCAGCCTTTTTGTAAGCAGAAAAAAGGAGTACAACAGGGAGAGCAGGTTTTACCGTGCGCTGCTGAATGGCTCGACGGCGGTGATACTGTGGCTTCTTCGGGTGAAGGTCACGGTGGACGGCAGGGAAAAGCTACCCACCGACAGCAACTACCTTTTCATCAGCAATCACCGTTCAAATTTCGACCCGATAGTGCAGTGGTATGCGCTTCGCCCTGAGAAGGTGTCATTCGTGTCAAAGGGTGAGAATTTCAGGATACCCATATTCGGCAGGCTGATACGCAGGTGCTGCTTCATGGCGATAGACAGGAAGAATCCACGCAATGCTATGCAGACGGTAAACCGTGCTGCGGCACTGCTTCGGGAAACGGAAAACTGCGTGGGAGTTTACCCCGAGGGCACACGCAGCAAGAGCTGTGTGCTGCTGCCGTTTCACAGCGGAGTGCTCAAGATAGCGCAGAAAGCGGAAAAGCCACTGGTGATATCCGCAGTGAGCGGCACAGAATCCATATCACGGAATATATGGCGCTTTAAGCGCTCGGTGGTGACTATCACCGTTATCGAGGTGCTTGACGCACAGACGGTAAAGGGCACAAAGACCGCAGAGCTTTGCGACCATGCGGCTTCACTGATGGAGCGG
>JAGAKC010000373.1 GCA_017848155.1 Oscillospiraceae bacterium
AAATGAAAGGGAATATGACAATGAATATTTCAGAGATGAAGGTTTTAGTATGTGACGACTCTATCCTCGTCAGAAAAAAGCTGAGCGACCTGCTCAAAAAGACAGGCATTACACAGATAATCGAGGCAAAGGACGGCGTACAGGCTGTTGAGCTGTACAAGGAGAACAAGCCCGATATCGTGTTCATGGATATCGTTATGCCCGTAAAGACAGGCCTTGACGCACTTGTCGAGATACGTGAGTTTGACGAGAATGCAAGGGTAGTAATGGCTTCCACCATCGGTACACAGAGCCATCTTGTAAGCGCTATCAAGGCAGGCGCATACCAGTTCCTGCAGAAGCCGCTTCGTGAGGACGAGGTTACGAAGATCATTACAAAGCTCACAGAAAACTAAGGCCAGAAAGGGAATACAAAGATGTTTACACAGCTTTTCGGTCATTATTTACTGACCAATAATATAATCACTGCGGATCAGCTGAGAGCTGCGCTCGAAGCGAAGTCAAGCACACGTGTAAGGCTTGGCTCGATGGCGATCGACGCAGGCTACATGACCGCTGTTCAGGTGGAGGAGGTACACGAGGAGCAGAAGCACGTTGACAAGCGTATGGGCGACATTGCTGTCGAGATGGGCTTCCTTACAAATGACCAGGTGCAGGAGCTTGTTTCAAAGCAGAAAACTGCCAACATCGTGCTTGGACAGGCGCTCATCGACCTCGGCTACATAACCAACCAGCAGTTTGAGGATGCGCTCTCCTCTTACAAGGCTACGGCTGCTTTCAAGGGCGACGAATCGGGCGACGCTACTTTTGCGGAGGATCTTGTGTCCATATTCGACCTTGAGGACGACCCCGACAAGGATTTTTATATCGAGTATATCATGCTGCTTACAAGGAATGCTATCCGCTTTATCGGCGATGATTTCGTGCTTGCGGGCTGCACGAAGAATGCTGTTGTGAAGTGCGCTCATTTAAGCTCGCAGGATCTTGTGGGACAGCTTGGCGCATACACTGCGATAGGCGCTGATGCGGAGGCTTTTGCAAAGCTTGCGGCGAGATACGCAGTTGACTCCAGCGACGAGGAGGACAGCGATCTTGACGAGTTCGGTCTGTTCGATCAGGTGGACGAGTTCGTTGAAGCATGCGTGGGCGAGTTCCTGAATCTGCAGAACGGTCTGTTCGCAGTCAACATGTCCAACTCCAGAAATATCGAGCTTGACCTTACACCTCAGGAGTGTCAGACAGACGCATCTGTCGGCCTTGCAAACGGTCTGTGCGTTTCTCTCGAATTCTCATTCGGAAAGGTAGACTTCATCGTCTACCGCAAGTAATTCAGGCGAGCGATAAAGCACCATCTGCGGCGGCAACCGCTCAACGGCAGGCACAAAGCCTGGCCGTTGAGCGGTTTTCTTGCATATGGCACTTTCTCCCTCGCCTGATGTGGCAGGTCATTGATACTCCACAAAGCGGCGCACGGACCAGCCGCAACAGAGGGCAGATCAGTAAAGCCTGACCGTTGAGCGGTTTTCCTGCATATGGCACTTTCTCCCTCGCCTGATGTGGCTCGCTGTTGATATGCTCCGAAGCGGCGCACGGACGTGCCGCAACAGAGGGCAGATAAGTAAAGCCTGACCGTTGAGCAGTTTTCCTGCATATGGCACTTTCTTCCTCGGCAGATGTACTTGATGCACTGCATTTTGCAAAATTTCAAAAAAGCCTTGACAAAAGGCTTTTCGTCTGGTATAATATTAACGTTGTCATCTGACGACATGACCTACTAGCTCAGGCGGTAGAGCACCTGACTTTTAATCAGGGTGTCCCGGGTTCGATTCCCGGGTGGGTCACCACACGCATGAAACCGACTTACAAAGCCATTCTGTGGCAGTAAGGCGGTTTCTGTGCTTTTTGGGGAAAACGCAAAAAGGTGTCCCGGGCGAATAAAGGTGTCTACAGCTTTTCTGCAGAGAGGCTGTCAAGGCTGTCAAGGTGGCTGTTGTGCCGTGACCGTGCCAGCTTAAGGTTAAACGCAAGATGCAGATAAGTCTGGGTGGTCTGGATATCGGTATGTCCCAGGATAAGCCGCAGCGTTTCAAGGTCGCCGCCGTCTGCGAGATAATATGTTGCAAACGTGTGCCGCAGCAGGTGAGGGTGGAGCCGCTCGATACCTGACGTGGATTTCAGATCCTGAAACACGAGCTTGATCAGATTGTCGGTGCAGCGATTCCTGAAGCGGTCGACGAAAAACGGGTCAGCTGCTGATGTGGCGATCGGGCGGCATCTGGTCAGATACCTGTGAAGCAGTGCGTATGAAGTATCTCCGATGGGGACGATGCGCTGCTTGATGCCTTTACCACGAACAAGAATAGTCTTGTTACGAAGATCCACATCGCCGACGTTGATGCGAGGTATCTCACCACGCCGCAGACCGCTGTCCAGCATAAGCGCCACAAAGCACTTGTTTCGTATGCTGATAGCATCTTCTCCGAAGCAGCTCATCAGCTGCCTGATCTCCTCGTCGTCAAGTATCAGCTTTTCCTTGCTGCGCACTTTTGGCAGCTTTAGATGTCTGGATATGTCCATGATATATTCCTCACCGATGCAGAAATTGTAGAACGTCTTGACGGCTCGCAGCGCTCCGTGTATCGAGCTGCCGGAGAGCTTCTCACCGTTCCGCTTTGTAAGAGATCGAAGATAAACGCCGTATTTCTTGAAATTCAGTATTGTCAGAGCTTCCGTTTCATTGGAATCGAGCCATCTGAAAAAGTCATGCAGCTGCACCTTGTACCAGTCTATGGTCACTGATGTGTTGTTGCGGTATTGCTGTTCCAGGATGAACAGATCATACAGCTCTTGAATGGTCATAATAAACCTCCGTGCGTGGGG
>JAGAKC010000040.1 GCA_017848155.1 Oscillospiraceae bacterium
CATTCAGCGCAAGGTCGCTCGGCAAGATAAATGTCCAGCTCATAATGGAGAGCCTTGGAAACAAGAAGGACGACGGCGGCGGTCATCAGACGATGGCAGGTGCGCAGCTGTACGATATTTCAGATACGGAGGCTGTGACAAAGCTGTATGAGGCGATAGACGCCTACTACGACAGCCTGTCACAGACATGATAGTTAAAAAATGTAACAGGAGGAAAATAAGATGAAGGTAATACTTTTACAGGACGTAAAGGGCACAGGCAAGAAGGGCGAGGTGCACGAGGTAAAGGACGGCTACGCCATCAACTACCTTATAAAGAAGGGACTTGCACAGGAGGCAAACGCAAAGAATCTGAACCTTTTACAGGGACAGAAGGACAGCGCCCAGCACAAGATAGACGTTGATACCGCCAATGCAAAGGCTATTGCGGAGAAGCTCACCGACAAGAAGATAGAGGTTAAGGCAAAGGCAGGCGCAAACGGCAGACTCTTCGGCACGGTGACATCCAAGGAGGTGTCCGCTGCCATCAAGCAGAGCATAGGCTGTGACGTTGACAAGAAGAAGATAAACATTGCGACAAAGATAGAGGGCTTCGGCGATTTTTCCGCAGAGGCAAGGCTGTACGCAGGAGTCGTGGCAAAGTTCACGGTAAGCGTTGTAGAGGGCTGATATGGCTGAATATGATCTTTCGGGAATCAATATCCCGTATAACCTTGACGCAGAGCAGTCGGTGCTCGGTGCGGTAATAATGGACGGCGAGGCGATGACAGAGATAGCCACCGCACTCCAGCCCGAGCATTTCCATGTGTCGCTGAATCGTGACATCTATGCGGTGCTGCTTCAGATGTTCCTTTCGGGCGAGCGTGTGGATATCGTTACCGTGCTGGACAAGGTGATGCAGCAGGGCGTGTTTGAGACCGCAGAGCAGGCTAAGGAGTACCTTGCAAGGCTGACGGCGGCGGTGCCGAGCATCTCTTCCGTCGGAAAGTACGCTGCGATAGTATCGGAGAAGTACATGCTGCGAAGCCTTATCTTTGCGGCAAAGGAGATAATCGACGCAGCCAACACGGGCGGCGAGGACGCAAACACACTTGTGGACTTTGCGGAGCAGAAGATATTCGACATACGCAGCGGCGGCGAGGTCAAGGGTCTGACCCACATCAGCGGCATAGTGCTGGACCGCATCAATGCCCTGAATGAGCTGTCACGCACCGCAAAGGAAACGGGCGAGGCTGCGCTGACGGGACTTTCCACGCTGTACAGGGAGCTTGACAGGAAGATACACGGACTTAATAAATCCGACCTTATAATCCTTGCGGCACGACCCGGTATGGGTAAGACGTCCTTTGCGATGAACATTGCGACAAATGTCGGCAAGAAGCAGCCTGACAAGGCTATCGCAGTATTCTCGCTGGAAATGTCCAAGGAGCAGATAGTAAGCCGTATGATAAGCTCAGAGGCTTCCTTAAGCTCCGACGAGATGAAAACGGGACGTATCTCCGCAGAAAAGTGGAAGGATATCGGCAGGGCGGCGGATATACTGTCAAGGCTCAACATCTACATCGACGATACGGCAGGTGTGAATGTTGCGGGACTTAAGTCGAAGCTCCGCCGTGTGAAGAATCTGGGTCTTGTGGTGATAGACTATCTCCAGCTGATGACCTCCACGAAAAACTACGGCGGAAACCGAGTTGTGGAGATATCCGAGATAACACGAAATCTGAAGATAATGGCAAAGGAGCTGAATGTACCGGTCATCTGCCTGTCGCAGCTTGCCCGTGGTCCGGAGCAGCGTCCCGACAAGCGTCCTATGCTGTCCGACCTGCGTGAATCGGGTTCTATCGAGCAGGATGCGGATATCGTAATGTTCCTTTACAGAAACGCATATTACGACAAGACTGACCCGAATGTGAATGCCTGCGAGTGCATCGTTGCAAAGAATCGTCACGGCGAAACTGCGACGATACCTCTCGGCTGGGACGGCGAGTTTACAAGGTTCACAAATGCGGAGATAGTCCGCTCGGAGCAATAAAGCTGACATAACTTCGGACACGGCATTGTATATACAGCGCCGTGTCCTTTGCACGATTGAGAGTTTACGGGGTAGAGATGTTTACAGAAAAGGTAAAAAGAGCGATATCCGACTACGGGATGCTGTCGGAGGGCGACCGTGTGACAGTTGCGCTGTCGGGCGGTGCGGACAGCGTTTCGCTGCTGCATGCGCTGAATACGCTTCGTGAGGAGCTTGGTATCACGCTTTCTGCATGTCACGTGAATCACGGACTTCGTGGCGAGGAATCCGACAGCGACATGCGCTTCTGTCAGGAGCTTTGCGGCTCGCTCGGGATACAGCTGCACCTGCTCGACACGGATGTGCGGAGCTTTCAGAAAAAGCATGAGAGCATCGAGGAGACCGCACGCTGCGTAAGATATGATTTCTTCGCAAGGGTGTCGGAGGGCGGAAAGCTCGCCACTGCGCACAACGAGAATGACAGTGCGGAAACTGTGCTGCTGAATATGATGAGGGGCACGGGACTTAAGGGACTCTGCGGTATTCCGCCCGTAAGGGGGAATATCATCCGTCCGCTGATATACTGCACCCGTGCGGAGGTGGAGGAATACTGCGCCGCAGAGGGCTTGAGCTTTGTTACGGACAAGACGAATCTCTCCACCGATTATACGCGGAATAAGGTGCGGCATATCATACTGCCCGAGATACTTAAGATAAACGGGTCGTTTTACGATACCTCGGCACGCATGCAGCGCACCCTGCGCGAGGACAGCGACTTTCTGGAGGGCATGGCTGCCGAGGCGCTCAGAAAGGCTGCGGCGGAGCAGGGCTACCGTGCGGCGGAGATAGACATACTTCCGAAGCCGATAAAGAGCCGTGCGGTGAAGCAGATACTGATAAGCGGCGGTATAGAGCCGAGCGCACTGCGCATATCCATGACCGAGGATATAATCGCCGCAGGCAGGGGCAAGATAAATCCCTGCCGTGGAAGGTTCGTTGTGGTGAAGCGTGGAATAGTGTACGTTGAGGAGCAGGAGCAGATATACAGATATCAGATGAAGCATAAAAAAGACGGCATGGATAGCTGAATTTCTGCGCTGTCAGAGCCTTTGTGAAAATTTTCAGCAAATATTCACGGAAAAGATTTGCATTTTCATAAAAGATGTGCTATAATGTAGTTTGTGTAATTATCTACACGCATAAAACAAAAGAACAGGAGCATAAAAGATGTATTGCCCTAACGAAATAGACAGGATACTGATCTCCGAGGAGGAGATAAAGCAAAAGGTTGCGGAGATGGGGCGTGTGCTCACAAAGGAGTACGAGGGTAAGAATCCGCTTTTTATCTGCGTGCTGAAAGGCTCGGTGGTATTTTTCGCCGACCTTATCAGAGAGATGCACTGTCCGCTGGAGATAAACTTCCTTAAGGCGTCAAGCTACGGAAACAGCTCTGTGTCAAGCGGCAATGTAAAGCTCGACGTGGGCGCAGGTATAGACTTTAAGGGACGTCATGTGGTCATCGTTGAGGATATACTCGACACCGCACGCACACTGTATGCGCTGAAGAACGAGCTTCTTACAAGAGAGCCTGCGTCGCTGAAGCTGGTAACGCTGCTCGACAAGCCCTCACGCCGTGTGGTGAAAGGCTTCACCGCCGATTACGAGGGATTCGATATCGACGATCTTTTTGTTGTAGGCTACGGTCTTGACTATGATGAGAGGTTCAGGAATCTGCCCTATGTGGCGGTGCTGAAGCCCGAGGTCTACGAAAATACATAATATAGAAAATTTGGGAAACAGTATCAACGGCAATATATCTTTGCTGTGATGGAGCGTTCCATCAGGAAAGGCGGTCTAAATGCAGTCAAACAAGTTCAAGGGCGTTTTTATCTATCTTCTTGTGATAATACTGCTCATATTCGGTCTGGTGTCAGTGCTGAATATGGCAAGCGGCAGCGGCATGCCCGCAAAGCCGTATTCTGCGGTCATTGCGGAGTTCGACAACCTCAATGTTTCGGAGTACATGCTTGACCTCGGCACAGGAGAGCTTAATTACGTCATCAAGGGCACGAGCGAGGTGCAGTCCTACACGGTGCCTAATGTGAATATCTTCCTAAAGGACATAGATTCGGGTTACAACTCAAAGGGACAGATGGCTACCTACCGTCAGCGCTACAACGAGGCTAACCCCACGGCGCATGTCATGGAGGATTACATCCCGATAGCCGACAATACCTTCCTCACGAGCATACTTCCTTATCTCCTGCTCGTGGGAATAATGATAATCTTCACCGTGATCGTAATGCGCTCCGCAGGAGGCGGCGGAAAGATGTCCACCTTCTCAAAGGCGAACATCCGTCAGCAGAGCGGCAAGAAGGTCACATTCGACGATGTCGCAGGTGCGGACGAGGAAAAGCAGGAGCTTGAGGAGATCGTTGACTTCCTGAAGCACCCCGGCAAGTACCGTGAGATCGGCGCAAGAGTTCCGAAGGGCGTGCTGCTGGAGGGACCTCCCGGAACAGGTAAGACGCTGCTTGCAAAGGCTGTAGCAGGCGAGGCAGGCGCACCGTTCTTCTCCATTTCAGGCTCGGACTTCGTTGAGATGTTCGTCGGCGTCGGCGCTTCGAGAGTACGTGACCTGTTCGATCAGGCAAAGAAGCATACTCCCTCCATCATCTTCATCGATGAGATCGACGCAGTGGGTCGCCGCAGAGGTGCGGGTCTCGGCGGCGGTCACGATGAGCGTGAGCAGACTCTGAACCAGCTACTCGTTGAGATGGACGGCTTTACCGAAAATGAAAATATCATCGTCATGGCAGCTACAAACCGCCGTGATATACTCGATCCTGCGCTGCTGCGTCCGGGTCGTTTCGACAGGCAGATCGTCGTGAACTACCCCGACATCAGGGGCAGGGAGGAGATACTGAAGGTACACACCAGAAACAAGAACGTCGGCCCCGATGTGGACTTAAAGACCATCGCTGCGACCACCGCAGGCTTTACAGGTGCTGACCTTGAAAACCTCGTGAACGAGTCTGCGCTGCTTGCCGCAAGGGAGAACCGCAAGGCTATCACCAAGAAGGACATCGAGGAGGCTACCATCAAGGTAGTGGCAGGCCCCGAGAAGAAGAGCAAGGTGGTGAGCGAGGAGGAGAAGAAGCTGACCGCATACCACGAGGCTGGTCACGCTGTCACCACCTATTTCTGCAGGACGCAGGACAAGGTGCATCAGGTGTCCATCATCCCGAGAGGCATGGCAGGCGGCTTTACGATGCATCTCCCCGAAAAGGACAAGAGCTTTGTAAGCAAGACCTACATGGAGGA